>CAYSDW010000009.1:8734-12973 GCA_964429925.1 uncultured Candidatus Saccharibacteria bacterium
TACTTCAAAAGATACGCCATGTTCTCGAGGTCCCCGAGATCGTTGATCGCGACGACCTCAAGCCCCGGGGTCTCGAACGCCATCCTGAAGAACAACCGCCCTATTCTGCCGAATCCGTTAATCGCTATTTTTGCCATGTTTAAGTTCTTTATACATTAATAATACATACACCGAGGTGATAGGCACAACTATGGTATTTGCGCCCGTAAGAAGAAGCTCCGTGAGCGTATCGGGGAACTGCAGGATGCCCAGAATGAGGAGCACAAAAGAGTACGCGCCCATCGCCATAAGCCCCAGGGCGACCTCCCGCCACAGGACGGCCCACCAGCGGCCGCGCACGTACATCCTGCTCCGGCGAAGCGCCTCGCGCGCTCCGGTGTTCTCGAAGACCAGCACGTAGCTCACGAAGCTGAACTGCACGGCTAAGTAGATGCCGGGAATGACGAGCGCAAGAACGCCCGCCATAACGATGAGCGCGTAGAGGAGCCAGGCAACGGCGTACCGCACGACGTAGGAGAGCGCGCCCCGATACGCCCTCTGCCAGTCGAGCCGGTCATCGCGGAGCGCAAGAAGAAGCGCCGCGAATCCCCATACGTAGATAAAAGCGCCCGCAAGCACGAAGGCAGCCGCAACGGGGAAGAATGGTTTCCCCATTGAACGAAACCCGCTCTCGGAGAAAAGCTGGAGCGCGAGGCCGCCAAAAGCGTAGATGGCGACGACGGGCATAAGCCGCCGCCAGTGGGCGCGCTCGTAGCGGATGGCGCGGCCGAGAAGTTCCGCGGGGCGCGTTAGAGAGTTTTTTGCCCCGGTTTCCATTCTGCAGGACACAGCTTCCCCGTCTGGAACGCCTGGAGCACGCGGAGCGTTTCCGTCACGGAGCGGCCGACGTCGTTACTGGAGAGAAGCGCGTACTGCACCTTGCCGTACGGGTCGACAATGAAGGTCGCGCGCAACGCCACGCCCTCTTCCTCAAGAAGCGCCTCGTAGTCGCGGGACATTTTCTTGTGAAAGTCGGAGAGCAGCGGAAAGTTGATCGCGCCCAAACTGCCCTCCACCCAGGCCCTGTGCGAATGCACGGAATCCACCGAGATGCCGAGCACTTCGGCGTTCAGCTTCTTGAACTCGGGATAGCGGGCCGAGAACTCCCTGATCTCCGTGGGGCAGACGAACGTGAAGTCGAGCGGGTAGAAGAACAGCACAAGCCACTTTCCCTTAAAGTCCTTGAGCTCGTACTTTTTGAAGTGCCCCCTTGAGAACCCTTCGAGATGAAATTGGGGTGCCGGAGCGCCTATTTTTATCATGTTTCCAGTATAGCAAACCCTATGCAAGGAGATTCAAGCCGGTCCGCGCGTCGCGCGAGCGTTTCAAGGGCTGCGTTTTTCTGAGCACGACCTCGAGCGTTCCGCCGGCTTCGCCACGCATCAAATGTCCCGCATAGGCCTTGAGGTTCTTGCCGCCGATCACAACATGGCAATGAAGAACGGGCGCTCCCTTCGTCGTCGCGATGTTGCCGGTCAGCCCCGCGACCTCGTAGAGGCCACGAAAGCGCTGCTCGAGATAACGTTTTTTCCCAAGGTCGTAGTATGCGAGCACGGGGTCTTTGAGCGACCCAAGGCCCGCGAGCATCGCGCCACGCAGCCGCTTTGCGCGCGCGAAACGCGTAAGCGCGGCAACTGCCTCTTCGCCGCGGTCGAGCCGAATGATCCACTCGCCTCTGCCAAGCAGGAACACTCTCATATCGGCTTATAGTCGTTCCTCGGGCAGAATGATCTGCACCGGAGTGCCAAGGCGGATATTGTAGCGGTCGACGGAAAAAGCCGGAAGTTCCAAAACCTGTGTTACCTCGGCGTAACCAGCCGGATAGTAGGTCTGCGGATTTTCATTTCCCTGCAGAACCGGGACGCCGCGCTCGAGAGAAAACACGCGCCCTTCGCGAATAAAGATGATATCGAGCGGAAAGCGCACGTCTTTCATCCAAAAGCCGTAGGGACCGGGCGTTTCGAAGAGGAACAGCATGCCGTCCGACTCCAGCTTGTCGCGGAAGGCAAGCCCGCGCGTTCGTTCTTCATCGGTGTCGGCGATCTCCACGTAGAACGTCCGCTCCCCCACGATCACCTTCGCCAGCTCGATTTCGGGAAAACCGTAGATAAGGTAGTACGCACCCCCGACTAAACCGATAAGGAGAATGACAACGAAGAATGTCCGAGACATTGCTTCAGTATATCATCCTTCGCCCTTCCTTTTTAGAAAACCTGACGGTAAAATGCGGGCAGTAAATTACGAATCTTCCGGAGGCATGATGCTCGCTTTAAGCGTCCGTCAGCCATGGGCGAACCTCATCTTCGCCCCGCCGCGATTCGCGAAAACGGTCGAGGTGCGCTCCTGGCGCACCCGACACCGCGGAGAGCTCCTCATCCATGCGGCCGTAAGCAAGGTCGACCGCGCCGACTGCAAACGCCTCGGCGCCGCCGACGAACCGCGCGGCGTGATCATCGGCCGCGTCCGGCTCGTGAAGATCGAGCGCGCAACGACCCGGCGCTGGCGCGAACTGCGCAAGCGTCATCTCTGTGCTGGCCCACGGCCCTACGAAAAAGAGAACAAGAAGACCTATCTCTGGTTCTTCGAGAGGCCCGACCTCTTCGGGACGCCCGTCCCCTGTCTCGGCCAACTCGGCCTTTTCCCGGTACCGGACCGCGTCCTGTCGTCAGAAAGGCGCACTCCGCAGAAATAACGTTCGAGGCGAGGGACATCCCCTCGCCTCTTCGCTTTTCTATTTCGCCTCCTTGTGGAGGTAGTCGTAGATGTTGAGGACCGCCTTCACGGCGTCGCCAACCGAAACGTTGTTCTGCTTGTAGAGCACGTCCGAGACGTCGCCCGCCGCCCAGATGCCCGCAAGCGAAGCGCGCTGGGTCTTGTGGTCCACCACGATCTCCCCGCGTTCATTTAACTGCACCAGGTCCTTCACGAGGTCCGAGTTCGGCACCGAACCGATCTCCACAAAAACGCCGTCGAGTTTTAACTCTTTCATCCCGCCTGCCCCGGCCGAAGCGTCGGGGCCGCTCACATTGTCTTTGTAGCGCAGGCCGGTCACGAAGCCGTCGCCCAGGACCTCCTGCGTTTCTGCGTTATAGATGACCTCCACCTTTGGCGACTGCTTCACCGTGTCCTGCGTTACCGGATCGCCTTTGAGCGCATCCGAGCGCACCACAAGATAGATCTTCGCCGCATACGGCAGGAGGTCGCGCACGGCCTCAAGTCCGGCGTTCCCGCCGCCCACCACCGCCGTTATTTTATCCTTGAAGATCGGGGCGTCGCAGGTCGAGCAAAAGACAACGCCTTTGCCCTCGAACTTGTCTTCGCCGGGCACGCCCAAGCGGCGGCGGCGCGACCCCAGGGCCATGAGCACCGTCTTTGTTTCAAGCGTTGTGCCTTTCTTTGTTCTCGCTCGGAAGCCGCCGTCGATCTTCTCGATCACTGAGACGAGGTCGCCTTCCGCGATCTCGATGTCTTCCTGCGCCTTGAGATGCTTCTCGAGCTTCTGCGCAAGCTCAAAGCCGGTAAGAGACGGGTCGCCGATCCAGTTCTGGATGTCGGCCGAAACAAGCGACTGCCCGCCGAACGAGTCGGTGACAAGCGCCGTTTTTATCTTTTTACGCGCGGCGTAGACGCCGGCCGCAACGCCTGCAGGTCCGCCGCCGATGATCACAAGGTCCGTCATTGCCTTAATGCAGTCCGAGCGCTCGCTTGATGAGCACGGGGTTGAAGCCGACGAACACCTCGCCGTTCACTTCGATGACCGGTACGCCGAGCTGGTGCGAGCGATGCACCATCTCCTCGCGCGCCTCGCCGTTCGTCGAAACGTCGTACTCCTCGTAGGGCACCCGATGCTCCACAAAGAACTTCTTGGCCATCCCGCAGTAGACGCAGGACGGCGTGCTATAGAGAATTACCTTTTTGTGCATAGTAAGCAGTAAATAGTAAGTAGAAAGTAGAAGAGGAAAGATTACCTGAGGATGCTGTTTAATATTTTCATTACCTCCGTCAATAGTCCTTCTGATTTTGTATAATTATGCCCCGAAAACAGTTCTTTGGCTATTTCTATCTGGCTTTCCAGCTCTGAACCGGAACCGAATGCCATTGCAAGGAACTGCCTCTTTTCCTTGTCGTGGAATCTGTGATAACCCTCGGCAATGTTTGAAGAAATAGAAACAGCTGCCCGCCTCATCTGGCTAGTCAGGC
>CAYSDW010000010.1:0-11702 GCA_964429925.1 uncultured Candidatus Saccharibacteria bacterium
CTCGGCGGCGACCTTCGATTCGGACATTATCCCCTCCGCGGACAACACCTACAGTGTCGGCGTCGGCGCCAACCGCTGGCGAGACGGCATCTTCTCACGAAACCTCACTGTTGATACCAACACGCTCTATGTGGATGCCGCAAATGACCGCGTCGGCATCGGGACGGCGAGTCCGAATGCGAAATTACAGGTAAATGGCGTTATCACGACTGGAGCTGGAATAACTACAGGCACCACGGCCGGCGACATTTCAATACCTTCTGGAAGAGCCGTAATGTATTCGAACGCAGCTGCATCAGATACGATTCGTCTAATTCAGGGCTTAAGCGATACCGCTATAAGTATCGGTCAACCAACGACCAACGTCGGCATCGGGACGACGGCGCCGGGCGCTTATGCCCTCGCTGTCCAACGGTCGGATATCGGCGCATACACACAGGTACGCATCAACAACACCGATACCACCAATGCGGCGAGCCACGCCAGGTTGACGATAGACACAGGCACAGGCGGCGGAGATGCCCTGCTCGCCTTTAGCACAGGCGGCGGTGACATCGGTATAGGTATCGACAACACGGACGACAAATTTAAGATCGCCGCGACTTCCGACCTGTCAACCAATGTCCGCTTAACCATTGATTCGACCGGCAACGTCGGCATCGGGGTAACTCCGAGCGCAACACTGGACGTGAATGGCGCATCCAATCTGCGGGGAACCGTTAACGCTTATCCGCAACCCGGGCAGGCATCCGTGACCTCCGCCCTGTTCTCAAACAATCAAGATGCGACCATACGCTTCCTGCACAGTGGTGGAGTTACCACGATTCATACCGACAGCTCTGCACAGGCAATTAAGTTTTCGACTAACGGATCAGGCAACAATGCCTTGTTTATAAGCGGCGGGAATAACGTCGGCATCGGAGGATTGACGACGGTCACGAGCAAACTCCAGGTCGCCGGCGGAGATGTGGGATTGGGGAACGCCACCGCCACGGGCAATCAGCCGGTCACGATCTGGCTGACCAACGCAAGCGGCGGCACGCGGGTGGCGGGAGAGATCATCATTATCGGGGGCTCCGACGATGCGTTTACCACCACAACAACCGCGGCCCACTTCCAAACGCTGGGAATCGTCTACGACTCGTCTATCGCGAACGGCGCGGTGGGGAGGATCGCGATCGGCGGCGTTGTTCCCGTTTTAAGCCAGGGAGCGGTTACGCGCGGCAATTACGTGATAACCTCCACGACCGCCGGCCAGGCAACGCACGCGACCTCCCTCGCATCGGGCACGAGCGCTATCGGACGGTGGCTGGTATCGCTGGGAGCCGCAGGCACCGGCCGCGCCCTTATCCGGTACTAATTTTGAGATCACGCGTTGCTTTGCTACAATAAGAAGATGAAACAACTCTTCCAATCCCTCGCGACAGCAAATAAGTTCCTCATCCTCCTCCTCGTCGCAGCGCTTGCCGCACTGGGATACGTGCTCTGGCAGTATCAGTCCGGCGCGGAGCGCCCCGTGCGCTACTCCGCCGTCTACCTGAATACAGGAGACCTCTACTTCGGGCGGCTCCACCTCTTCCCCTCCCTCTCCCTGACCGACGTTTTCCTCCTTCAGCGGAACCCGAACGACGCGAAGAACCCCCTCTCCCTCGCGAAGTTCACGGACGCGTTCTGGACCCCCGCGGACCGCCTGGAGCTGAACCGCGCGAACGTCGTCTGGATGACCACGCTTGACGACCAGAGCAAGATACTCGAGGCCATCCGGGCCATGAAGACGAACTCGACCTTTTCGGCAAATCAATGACGCGGTTCAACAAAATCCTCCTGTTCGTCAATATCGCCGCCATTGCCGCGCTCGTTCTGGTTGTAACGGTCTACGCCTGGAACGGCCCCGGCGCTTCCCCGCCGACCGGCGGCGGAGCGCTTAGCGCTGCCACAAATGCGCCCAAGGATTCGATCGTTATAAACGCCGACGGCACCATAAACGCCACCAGCACCGTCACTGTCGGGGGCGGCTCGGGCAAGATAAACGTGGGTACCGTGGACCCCATCTACACCATCGGCGGAGCGCGCTACGCCACCTATATGGCAGGCATGACGGGAGTAAAGGAAGAGATGACCGGCGTCGCCGTGCTCCGCCTAAGCGATGTCGGCAGATATGAATATGTGATCGATTTCAGCACGATCGAGCGCGGGAGCGACCTGTGGCTCTTCTGGCAGACCACGGATTTTGGCGCGGATTGGGAGCTGCTTTCGGTGCTCCTCTCTCCCGCATTCGAGGGCAAGGCGTGGTACCGCAAGGACCAGGGAGGGAAGCGGCTCGTATTCTACGCCGATAATGCCGGAGAGGTGTCGTATCGGCTGACAGCGGCGCGCTTTGACCATGCGGAGTGGCCGAATGCGAGCACCGGCATTGACCAGGGATTCGTTCTGGACGAAAAGTAAGCGTTGTCATGGAACATGACAACGCGCAATCCTGAGCGAAGTCGAAGGATGAGGCAGGGTCAGTCCCTTATGGAGCTGGTCGTGGGGCTCGGGGTGACCACCATCATCATAAGCGCCTCCGCCATTACCATCGCGGCGGTACTGCGCTCTGACATACAGGCCAAACGGCTCCAGGCCGCCACCGACCTCGCGCGCGAGCTCTCGGATAACGTCCGCGCATTCGCCGCGGCTGATTGGCGCAATGTTTACGACCTCATCCACGGCTCCGGCAACCGCTACTCTTTGAACACCTCCGCCTCTCCCTTCACAGCGTCCTCTAGCTCCGAGACCCTGGAGGTCGAGAGCGTGACCTACAACCGCTACTTCTACGTGGAGAACGCGAACCGCCTGCTCTGCGGCGCGAGCGCTATTACCACGGACGGAGCCACGGCGTGCGCCCAGATCGGCGCGACGGGCGTCGCCGACGACCCCTCAACGCAGAGGATTACTGTTATCACCACGTGGCCCGGCACCGCGACGGGCGTTCGCCTTGTTGAGTACCTTTCCCGCTCAAGGAACACGATAATGCGGCAGACGGACTGGTCCGGCGGCTCCGGGCAGGAGAGCTTTCCCTCGGGCGGCGTGAATAACCAGTTCGCGTCGAGCACCGGCGTTAACGTCACCGCGACCCCGGGCTCGATCAAGGTGATACTCCCATGACAAAGAAGCTCTGTATCGCTCTTTTTGTCGGCATAGCGCTTCTTCTTGTCTTATGGCAAGGAGCCGCGGCAACGACCAACATTGACGCGGCCAAGCGTTACGCATGGAACGAGGCAATTGGCTGGATCGACTTCTATGGTACGGGTACGGTCACGGTCCTCGCTAACCGTCTTGAGGGCTACGCGACTTCCGCGACCGGTTATCTCGCCTTGAACTGCAATACCACGCCGAACGGCGATATCTGCGCGACCCGTAACTTTGCAGTGTCAAACGACGGAGGCGGCAATCTCGAGGGCTGGGCGTGGGACGACGGCATCGGATGGGTGAGTTTCTGCGGCGGCGCGCAGACCGCCAACTGCCCGGGCACGGTGAGTTACCAGGTAGAGATCAACCCCTCGAACGGGGTCTTCAGCGGCTGGGCGTGGAGCGAGGCCGTGGGCTGGATCAGCTTCAACTGCACTGACGCGGGCATCTGCGGCACCTCGAACTACTCTGTGCAAACCTCATGGGTCGCCACAACCGCGGACGGCCTTCTCTGGTCATCCGTGTACGACACGGGGCAGGCCACCGGCGTCGCTCCGAACTCCGTCCTGTGGCAAGGTACCCAGCCCACGGACACGTCGGTGCGGTTCCAGTTCTCCTCCTCGAACTGCTCGAACGGCAAGACCAACCCGCCGACCTGCAACGATACGGGCGACTGGACATACCTGGGGCCCGACGGCACCGGCGCGACCTACTACGCCCCCGCCAGTCCCAACCTCGCAACCATGCTCAATCTCGCGAATCACAATAACAAGCGTTACTTCCGCTACAAGCTCCGCCTCAACAGCAACGCCGCGCAGACCCTGACGCCGACCGTGGACGACGTCATCATCAACTGGAGCTACTGACAACTTCGGTGGACTCGGGGGGAATCGAACCCCCGTCTTCCGGATGCAAACCGGATGCTCTGCCATTGAGCTACGGGCCCCACTAAGTCCCGACGCGCTTCGCGGTCGGGACCCCGACCCTCTGGGCGTCGGGGCTACGAGCCCGTCGATTAGAGGGTACGGGATTTTTGAGAAAAGTTGAAGCCCTGCACCACGCGGGGTGCAGGGCCGGAATAGCCGTCATGTGAGCTTCTTGCGGTAGACGTTGGTGTCTCGCCGCTCGTAGCCGAGCTTCTGATAGAGGCGGTTGGCCGCCTCGCGCTCGGGGTTCGATGTGAGATCGAGATGCCTCATCCCGATGCGCCTGGCGTGCTCGACGATCTGCTGGTTCAGCCAGGTGCTGATCCCCCGCCTCTCGTAGTCGGGGTGCGTCACCACATCCTCCACGAAACCGAAGTGGCCCATGAGCTGCCGCTTCGGCACGAGCGTCGCCATCGCCACAATACGGTAGCCGTCGCCGCGAGGCGCATCAAGGTCGGAGATCAGAAAGAGATGATTCCTGGCGGCCACCTCGAGGAGATCCGCCAAACTCACGCGCGGCGCGTTGCCGGAAAGATGCCCGAGGAGAACGTTGATGTCCTGAACGTCATCCTCGGAGATCGTTGAGACGACCTTGAGTATCCCGCAGGTCAGCTCCATCGCGCTCCTCCGCTATGCGATCAAAATAAGCTGCGCTTAGTGTAACGCGCAGCGAGAGAGGGTCAACCCCTCACCTTTCCGAAACGTGAGGGGTCAAGAATCGGTGGACCTACGGGGAGTCGGACCCCGGCCTCCTCCATGCCATGGAGGCGTAATACCGTTTTACTATAGGCCCAATAACGACTTAAAAGTTATCACGCAGTGCTCGCCTCCGCAACCGTTTTGTGTGCCCTCGGCAGGAATCGAACCCGCATCTCTCCCTTAGGACGGGATAGCTCTGTCCATTGAGCTACGAGGGCGTGCCGCCGGCGGAAGCGGGAGGATTCGAACCTCCGATACCCTTTCGGGCATACCGCATTTCGAGTGCGGCCCATTCAACCACTCTGGCACGCTTCCTTTATGGTTCCATTGTTCCCTAAAATTGTGGAAAAGTGAAGCGCCTGCGCGCATTTTTGGTATACTAAGGCATATGGCAAAACAAAATAACCCTATCGTCGAGACGGTACAGAAGGTGATGCCCGCGGTCGTTTCGATCGTCATCATGAAGAGCTTGGAGAAGCTCGAGAAGGAACTGCCGCTCGATCTCATGCCCATCACGCCATGGAACGCGCCGGAGCTCCGCATACCCGAAGAGATGATCGATGAGCACGGCATGGTGCGCATCGGCGGCGGAAGCGGCTTCGTCGTCGACCCCGATGGCATCATCGTGACCAACAAGCACGTTATTGCGGACCCGGAAGCGGAATATACCGTTATCCTGAACACCGGCAAGAAGTATGAGAGCGAGATACTGGCCCGCGATCCCATCAACGACGTCGCGATCTTGAGGATCAAGGCCAAGAACCTGCCCGTCGTCCCCTTGGGCGACTCCGCGGCGCTCGAGCTCGGCGAGACCATGGTCGCTATAGGGAACGCCCTGGGCATTTTTCGGAACACGGTTTCGGCGGGCATCGTTTCCGGCCTCTCGCGTTCTATCGCGGCTCAGCCGGATCCGCAGTCGCCGCCGCAGGAGATGCGAGGCCTCATCCAGACGGACGCCGCGATCAACGCGGGAAATTCCGGCGGCCCTCTGGTGAATCTCGCCGGCGAAGCTGTCGGCATCAATGCCGCCATGGTCTATGGAGCGCAAAACATCGGTTTCGCGATACCCATCAACACCGTGCGGCGCGACCTCGAAGACCTCAAGAAGTTCGGCCATGTTCGCCGCCCGCTCCTCGGTCTCCGCTATCTCATCATCAACGAGGCGCTTAAGCACAAAATGGGCCTTTCAGCCGACCACGGCGCACTGATCATTAATCAGGGACCGCATGCTCCGGGCGTGGCTCCCGGCAGCCCGGCGGCGCACGCAGGCATCAAAGAAAAGGACATTGTCCTCGCCTACGGGAGCGAAAAGATAGACCCCGAGCACACGCTTCAGGACTGCCTCGAGAACGCCTCCGTCGGCGACGTCATATCCCTTACGCTTCTTCGGAACGGAAAGGAGCTCACCGCCAAGGTGACGCTTGCCGAACGAAAGTAGCGGGACGCTAATACGTGTAGTCGGAAACCAGGAACCCCTGCTCGTCAAAGAGCAGGACACGGTCGTGCGTTTCGTTGAGGAAGTGAAGATCTTTGTTGGACGAACCAAGCCAGATGCGCACCTCCTTCGAAAGGAAATCCCCGTCGTTCTTATGCGCGTTATAACAGCCGCCGTAGTTAACCGCATTTAAGAAATCGCGGCAGGCGGCGTCGTCCGCCGGCACCGGCGGGTTGCCGGAAGGATACTCGCAGGAACTCAAAGAACGAATGTAGTCCTGGCATTGGCTGGAGAAATTCGAGAGCTCCGCGGTACTCTCATAGAGCCCCGGGCAGGTCTTCGGGAGCGCCGGGCGGAACCCGAAGTCGAGCGTCTCGAGATATCCCACGCAGGCGTTCAGCCGGAAACCGGCTCCAAGCCGGGGAGCACTGCCGTAGATACGCACGGAGTCCCCGCTCGTGAGCACCAGGTCCTGCGGCGGGTTGCCGCCGAACGGGTCATGGGTAAGCGGGATGCGGGAGATCGTGAAGGAGTTCGTCTTGGTCTCTACGCGCCAGCCGTTTATCCGCACGGTCTCGCCGCGTGAGAGCGAGACGGAAAGCACGAGCGTTTCGGCGCTGCTTGCGGAGGGTTTTCGCGTAACGGACGATACCCGCACCTTCCGAAACTTCAAAGAAAGTTGTTCGCGGGTGAATCCGACAGGGATCGAGCTTGTTGCGACAGAAAGGCGCGGATCCGTTTCCGGCTCCGGTTCCGGCGCGGGGGTCGCCGGGCGAGGTTGCGATGGTTCGGGGCGTAGCGTGCGAGGCGCGGGCTGCTCCGAAGGGCCGGAGGGAAGGGAGAAATTGAGCGATTCCGGCACGCTGCGCACGAGAAGCGAACCGACGCCGATCGCAACGATCACCAGGGCGAATGCAAGAAGGGCGCGAACATTCATAAAATTTCTTCGAAATTTTATGCGCTACTCAGCGCTCGGACAAAATACAAATCAGAATTTTCATTTTGCTCCTCGCTCGGTAGCGTCATCCTTACTCAACAGTAACACTTTTTGCCAGGTTGCGGGGTTTGTCGACATCAAGCCCGCGCGCCACGCCGAACTCATACGCGAAGAGCTGGAGCGGGATAACGGCGAGTATTGGCGTAAGCATCTCCAGGGTTTTCGGAATATAAAGCACGTCATCGGCAAGCTCTGCGATCTCCTTGTCCCCCTCCGTCGCGATCGCGATGACCGGTCCGCCGCGCGCTTTAACCTCTTGGATGTTCGAGATATTCTTTTCGTACACCGAATCCTTCGGCGCTATAACAATGGAGGGAAACGAATCGTCTATCATCGCAATGGGGCCGTGCTTCATCTCTCCCGCGCTGCATCCTTCCGCGTGCACGTAGGAGATCTCTTTGATCTTCAAGGCGCCCTCCATCGCCACCGGATAGTTGTATTTCCTTCCGAGATAGAGAAAATTGCTGCGATCGCGGTACTTATCGGCTACTGCGCGGATCACATCGCGCGTGGCGAGAACTTCCTTGATAAGCGCCGGGGTCGCCTGAAGCTCTTCTGCGATCCGCCTCCCCATCACGACCGAGAGTTCGCGCTGGCGGCCAAGGAACAAGGTGAAAAGCGCGAGGATCGAGACCTGCGAGGTGAACGCCTTGGTCGAGGCCACCCCGATCTCGGGGCCAATATGCTGGTAAACGCCAGCATCCGTCTCGCGCGCGATCGTCGAGCCCACCGCGTTCACAATGCCGAGGGTCATCACGCCCTTCTGCTTCGCCTCGCGGATCGCCGCGAGCGTGTCTGCCGTCTCGCCCGACTGCGAAATCACGAGGAGCGCGTCCCCTTCGCGGAAGACCGGCTTCCGATAGCGGAACTCGGAAGCGATGTCCACCTCGACGGGGATGCCCGCGTACTCCTCGAGCATGTACTCCCCCACTCGTCCGGCAAGATGCGCAGTGCCGCAGGCGGCGATAAGAAGCCGTTTCACCCCGCGAAGCCGTTCCGCCGCCTCGGCAAGACCTCCGAGCTTGGCGTTCCCCTCGGAAACAAGGAGGCGTCCGCGAAGCGAGTTCTGGATCGCCTCCGGCTGTTCCATGATCTCCTTGAGCATAAAATGCGGATGGCCGCCTTTTTGCGCCTCCTCCACCGACCACTCGATCACATGTGCGCTACGCACTACATCTTTTCGATCAAGCGTCATGATGCGATAACGGTCGGGCTCCAGAACGGCCATCTCGCCGTCGTTTAGGTACACGACGTCACGCGTGTGCCGGATGACCGGCGAAGCGTCCGAGGCGATGAAATACTCGCCGTTCCCTATGCCGATCAAAAGCGGACTGAAGTTCCGCGCCGCGATGAGCTTCTTCGGCTCCCGGCGGTCGATGACCGCGATGCCGTAGGTGCCGCGCACCTCTTGAAGCGCCTCGCGCACGCCGTCCTCAAGCGCCGCCGTCCCTTCTTGTGCGGCATTTAATTTATCCTCGATAAGATGCACCAGGACCTCCGTATCCGTTTCAGACGCGAACGAATGCCCCTTCGCCAAAAGGCGGCCCTTGATCTCTTTGTAATTCTCGATAATGCCGTTATGGACGAGCCAGATGTCGCCCTTGCAGTCGGTGTGCGGATGAGCGTTCAGCTCCGTGACGCCGCCGTGCGTCGCCCAGCGCGAGTGGACGATGCCGAGTGCTCCTTGCGTTCCTGCGCCACGCGCCTTTTCTTCAAGATTCGAGACGCGGCCGACCGCCTTCTCGGCGTACACCTCCGTGCCCTGCCTACCGGCAGGCAGGCTGTCCACGATCGCAAGTCCCGCCGAGTCGTAGCCGCGGTATTCGAGCGCTTTGATGCCGTCGAGGAGGATGGGAAGCGCTCGCTGTTTGCCGATGTAGCCCACGATGCCGCACATAAGTACCTCTATTCTATGTCGTTTCGCTCCTTTAAAAAAGCATGGGCGATCCGTTACGTTATAACACGCCATGGCTTGTTATAACGTCAACGATGGGAAATGCAATTTTGCGCCCCTAAATAAAGAGCGCGCCCCCGACCAGGGGTCGGGGGCGAATGTCATTGCCTTCATCAGGTGGGGTCGCCTGTCATCGCATGCCCCCACATCGGCATGTCGGTTCGCGGCGGCGCGGGATCGTCCGGCCCCTTGCCCATCTTGAGCGCGGCCGCGCGGCGCGCGACGAGGATGCCGAGCGTCGCCTCGAGCACGCGCTTCGTGGCGTCCTCGACGACAAGGTGGAAGTTCACGAGGCCGTAGGGCTTGTCCTTGAGGTCGACGACCTCCTGGACCGTGAGCTTTGCCCAGAGCGCATAGCCGGGATAAACCGGCGCAAGGAACCGCACCTGCGCGCCTGCGAAGGCGAGGCAGGTGCCGCGGAAGACGCCCGCCTTGTCGGCGAGGCCCATCGCGAAGGAGAGTGTCGCCATCCCGTGCACCACCGGAAGCCGAAAGAGACCCTCGGTCCGGCAGAACTCGGCGTCCGTGTGGAGCGGGTTCTGGTCGCCCGTGAGGCGGCCGAACTCCTCCATCTCCCGCTTCGAGATGGAGAACGGCGGCGGCGAGAACTCCTGCCCCTGCGTGAACTCCTCGAAATACCGGCCGTGGTAACGCACTGTTACCCTCCTTTTAGATCACGATATTAATGAGCCGACCGGGCACGTAAACCACCCGCTTCGGCTTTGCGGTGCTGATGTGTTTTTTAACACTTTCGCGCACGAGCGTCAATTTGACCGCCTCTTCTTCGGTGATACTCGCCGGCGCCTCGAAGGGGTGGCGCACCTGCCCGTGTACCTGCACCGCGGGCGTAAAGGTGTCGTCCACGACAAGCGCTTCGTCGTAGCCCGGCCACTCGGCAAGGTGGATCGAGTCCTTGCCTGCCTCGCCAGCAGGCAGGTGCCCCGCCCCCTCCCAAAGCTCTTCTGCGATGTGCGGCGCGAACGGCGCAAGAAGCTTCAGATACTGCTCGAACGAATTCTTGGTGACCATTCCCTGCGCTTCGATCTCGTTCAGCGCCACCATAAGCGCGGAGACGGCCGTATTGAACTTGAAGGCCTGAATGTCCTCGCTCACTTTCTTGACCACCTTCTGGACCGCGCGCGTAACGCGCTGTGGTTCTTCTTCCTTAATAAGATTGGGGAGTTTCCAAACGCGCTCGAGAAAACGCACGACGCCCAGGATGCCGGTCGGACTCCACGGGCCGCCTTTGTCGTACTCCGCCATAAAGCAGAGGTGGAGCCGCACCGCATCCGCACCGTACCGCGCGACCAGATCGTCGGGGTCCACGACGTTCCCGCGCGACTTTGACATCTTCTGCCCGTCGGGTCCCAGAATAAGCCCTTGATGCCGGAGCGCCATAAAGGGCTCCGTGAAATCCAGATAGCCCTGGTCGGCGAGGAATTTCGTGAAGAACCGCGAATAGAGAAGATGCAGGACGGTATGCTCCGCGCCGCCGACATACATCCGGACCGGCAGCCACGCTTTCATTTTCTTCGCGTCCGCGAACTTTGTGTCGTTCCCGGGGTCGGCATAGCGAAGGAAGTACCACGAGGAGTCGAAGAAGGTGTCCATCGTATCCGTTTCACGCTCCGCGTCACCGCCGCACTTCGGGCACTTCACCTTAAGGAACGAATCCGCCCGCGCCAAAGGCGACCGCCCGTCCTCGCTCGGCCGGAAGTCCTCGAGGTCAGGCAAAAGCACGGGAAGCTCGCCTTCCGGCACCGCCTGGATCCCGCAATCGGCGCAGTAGATGACCGGGATCGGCGTACCCCAGTAGCGTTGGCGCGAGATGAGCCAGTCGCGAAGCCGGTACTGCACCTGCCACTTACCGCCCGCGAACTCCGTTATCTTTCTCGTCGCCTCCTCGGAAGGCATGCCGTCGAATGTTCCGGAGTTGGCCATCAAACCTCTGCCGGTATAGACCTCCCCCAGCACCAAGCGCTTGAAGTTGAGAAGATGGTTCTCGTCCTCCACTTTGCGGAGCACTTCGTCTTTGGTGAGCCATTCCACCTCGAAGTTGTTCTTTTCGTCGTGCTGGAGGTCTTTTTCTCCCCGTTCGTTTCCTTCGAGCACAAAGTGAAGCCCGACCACTTCGATATTCCTGGCTATGTTTTTCGAGAACGCGAAATAGTGGTGGTGCATCCGCTCCGTCTTTTCTACGAACCTCAAATTGGCGTAGCCGGTCTCCTCTTTTACTTCCCTGAGCGCCGTCGCGACCTCATCCTCCCCCTCTTCCCGTCCCCCGCCGATAAACAGCGTCCCGCCGAGCTTCGGGCCCCAGTTCAAAGTCAGGAACTTTTTTGCTTTCTGGTCTTCAACTATCGCGACTATGCTTTTTCGGGTTTGCTCGTTCGGCGCGATGGTGCCCGTCTCCGGCTCGATCACCGCCTTGATGGGTAAATTGAATTCCTTGGCGAATTCGTGATCCCGTTCGTCATGCGCGGGCACGGCCATGATGGCGCCCGTGCCGTAACGTGCGAGAAC
>CAYSDW010000011.1:0-11206 GCA_964429925.1 uncultured Candidatus Saccharibacteria bacterium
AGCGCAAAGATATCAGCCGCATCGGTCATAAGCCCCTCGTCCAGAAAGCGGTCGATGATCTTGGGGCCAAGCCCCCGAATGTCGAACGCGGAACGAGAAACAAAGTGGTAGAGGAGTTCGCGGTTCCGCGCGCCGCAGCGGGGATTCGAGCAGCGCGCGATGGCGCCCTCCTTCACGATTTTCGAACCGTCCACGGGGCAACGCTTCGGCATCGCAAACGCCTTCTCTCTACCGGTGCGGAGCTCCGCCAGAACTTTCGTGATCTGCGGGATGACATCGCCCGCGCGGGAGACAACAACCGTGTCCCCGATCTTGAGTCCCAGCCGTTTGATCTCGTCCTCGTTGTGGAGCGTCGCGTGCGTGATGGTCACTCCCCCGACCGAGACCGGCCTCATGACCGCGACGGGCGTAAGGGCCCCCGTCCTCCCTACCTGCACTCTGATATCTTCGACAATGGTGGTCGCTTCTTTGGGAGAGAACTTATAGGCGATCGCCCCGCGCGGGGCCTTGCCGATCACGCCGCCCGCCGCAAAATCCGCGTTCCGGTTCACGATGACCACGATGCCGTCGATCTCATAGGGAAGTTGTTCCCGGTGCTTGATCGAAGAGGCGTGAAACCCAAAAATGCCGCTCAGCCCCCGGACGGCCCTGTTGTGAGGATTGGTGCGAAAGCCAAGTTCATGGAGGATGCGGTGCGTTTCCTCGTGGGTTGTTTGACCGAGGTCGGTCACGATATCGTACTCGAAAGAATCCATGCGGCGCGCCGCGGTCACTGCGGGGTTCAGCGGCCGCACCGAACCGGCGGCGACATTCCGGGGATTCGCGTAGCGGGCAAGGCCCTTCTTCTCTTGCTCGCGGTTCAAACGCTCGAAGTCCCGCTTGTTCATGAACACTTCGCCGCGAACCACGAGCCGTTTTGGAACGGCGCGCTTCGCGGTTCCATGGAGGGTGAGCGGGATCGCCTCGATGGTTTTGAGGTTGTGCGTCACATCCTCGCCCACCTGTCCGTCGCCGCGGGTCGAACCCCGAACCAGAATGCCGTCCTCGTAGACCAGCTCGATCGCCAGGCCGTCGATCTTCAGTTCGCAGTAAAAAGAACCTTCCGTGTCCGCGCGCGCGGAGCGGCCAAGGTAATTTTCAAGGCGCAGAAGCCACGCCCGCATGTCATCCTCCGAGAATGCATCGTTGAACGAGAGCATCGGCTGCTCGTGGCGGACCTTGGCGAACTGCCGCAAGGGCTTGCCTCCCACCCGCTGCGTGGGCGAGTCGGGCAGGACGAGTTCCGGGAACTGCTGTTCGAGGTCGAAAAGCTCCTTCTTTAGGGCGTCCTCCGCTTCGGGAGAGATCTCCTCCTTATTCAGCACCAACCGCGCGTACCGGTAGCGGTTGATGAGCTTTTTGAGCTTTTCTATGCGCTCCCTGGCGGCTTTTTTCTCCATGCGGTCGGAACTGCCTACGGCAGTGTGCTCGTCGCTCCCTCAAAGAACAGCTCAAAGGCGCGGGAGGTCCTCGTGGATGACGCAACGGACCTCATGGATTCATAGCCGTCCTGGGGCGTGCTGGTCGCCGGGCTGAACACCACGTTGAACGAAGTGCCGTTCGTCATGGCCGGCTTCGGCACGGAGGAACAGTCAAGCGGCTTGATCTTCACCACGCAATAGAGTCCCCATTCGATGCCGGTATCCGCCGCGAAGATGGCTTGCGCGGACTGGCCCGCGTTCGAGGCAGCCCTGATCTGATAGAGCATGAGGAGGCCCGCAAGCGTCGAGGCGCCTAAAAGAATGCCGCCCAAAATCAGCATGGAAAGAAGCATCACCTGGCCTTTTCGCGCGCGCAAAGAGTAGTTCATGGATCAGGAATCGATAAGCCGGGCGCTCACGGTCGTCTGGATGAAGACCACGATGTTCTCCACGCCCTTGCCGCGCGCGCCGACCGCAAGATTGATGGTTACGCGAGGCGCCTCGCCGTCGCCCGACTGCGCTCCCTGCAATCGGAATTTCATGCTGTCGATCCGAACGATCTCGGGGGTAAGCGGGGCGAACGTGGTCCCGCCTATGCCCCCCGTGCCGCGCTCTATCGTCTGGCTGTTGAGCCGATAGGTCACGATCTCGTTGTAGGCGTTCACGAACGTGAGCTCATCATCGGATGTGTTCGTCTGAAAGTTGTAGCCGACACGGATCTCGCGCGCCATCTGCTCGAGCACCGAACTCGCGTTGTCGTTCGCGGCCATCAGCGCCACGATGGCGCGCTGCGTGCGGAGCGCCTGAACGAATCCGCTCGTCGCCGCGGCAATGAGGATCAAAAAGATGCCCATGGCCACGATGAGCTCGATCATGGTGAACCCCTTTCGATAATTTCGGATTTTCATGATCATGGTCTCCAGTTAAAGAAATGATCCTCGGTATCCAGGGAAAACGTTCCGCCGCCGTGCGTGGTCCAATCCACTACGGAGTTCACGCGCACTTCGTCCGAGCTTATGAGCGCGATCTGGATCCGCCGCCGATAGGTGGTCGGGGTGCCGCCCTGGTAGCCGAAATAGCCCGTTGAGGAGTCGAACTGGATCTGTCGTCCCGCATCCGGCGCAAGCGCAACGCTTTGGAAATCAACTTCGTACGCCCCGTCCGTGAGTCCCTGGTTCCAGGGCCGGGCGTTCACGATGTTGGCATCGATGATGCTTTTGACCACTTCGATCCCCTCTGCCGCCAAATAGGTCGCCGTGTACTGGTCTGCGACCACACGGTTCAGCGTAAGCGACCGCGAAAGCAGCGCGAGCACCCCCACGATGCCCACCGTGATGATGCTTATCGCGATCATCGCCTCGATAAGCAACTGCCCCTCTCGCCGGTTTTGCCCGCTGTGTTTTGCCATGAGCTCCACTATTGCGTCGTTATCTGTCCCGCGCTGTTGATCCGCACGATCATCGAGGCGGTCCCGTCAATGGTCTCAAGCGTGATGTCCGCCGATTGCTGCGCCGGCGTCATCACGACACGCGGATCGGGCGGGATGAACAAGATGTCGCTCACGGGAAGGTCGGCAAATTGGACGCTCGGGTCCAGGTCATACACCGTCACGTCCTCGTCCGCGCCGGAATAGACGCGATCCGACGTCGCACAATCCGGCGAAAGATCGCTGAACAAGGTGTACGTGCGCGGCGCGACAAAGTGCAATCCGTATCCGCACGGCACATCGGGCCGGATGAAGGTCGAGAGCGCGAGCGACTTGGACCGGGAAAGCGCCCCGATGAGCTTCGCCTGCTCGCGGAAGAGAATGAGCTGCCGCTCACCGGTACGGCTGTACTGGATCAGGACCGCGGAAAGAACGGTCAAGACCGCGACTACCACCAAGAGCTCGATCAGGGTAAAACCTTTTCTCATATGCCAAAGAGGGAAAAGTATGATCGGATGATGGGAAACCCGAAGAAGAACGTAACAAGCGCGCCTGCGGCCAGGAACGGTCCGAACGGCACGGCATCGTTCAGACGCCTGGTCTTTCGAACAAGCAGCGGCAGCGTAAAAAGCGTACCGACAAGAAACGCCGCAATGATGACGAGGAGAACGTCCGGCCAACCAAAGAGCAACCCGAGCGCGCCGCCAAGCTTCACGTCGCCCATCCCCATGCCCTTGCCCTTCGTAACAAGAACGATGAGGCCGAGGATCAGAAGCGCGCCGACCGCGCCGAGAACGTGGTTCAAGACAACTCCGTTCCAAAATTGGCCGAGCAGGGCATAGTTTTGAAGAAATGACTGTTGGATCAGAAAGATCTGGTCGTAGTATGCAAGAACGGCGATCTTGGCCGCACCGAGCGCCGCTATAATGACCACGATCTCGTCGGGAATGATGCGCTGACGGTAATCGATGACAGACATGAGAATAAGCGCCAGGATCGCGAGCACCCAGATAACGCTCAAGAGATAGAACCACGCAAGCGCGCCCCCGTTCACGGCGAATAGCGGGGCATTGTAGAGCGATGCGAGATAGAACGGCACCGCGACGAGCGTGATGCCCGCCGCAAGTTCAACGAGCGGATATTGCACGCTTAAGGGATGCACGCAGGTGTGGCACGCGCCGCGCAAATAGATAAAACTGACGACGGGAATGAGTTCGTACCAGGCCAGAGTTTTGCCGCAGTGCGGGCAGCGTGACCTGCCGCCCCACACGGGAGTGGCCAGCAAAAAACGGTTCGGGCGATAGCGAAGGCCGACCACGTTCAAAAAGCTGCCTATGGCGAGGCCGAGCACAAAAATAAAACCGTAGAAGAGAGGCGTCGTCATAAAATTTCAGAAAATTTTATGCGATGCCCAGCGCTCGGAGAAAATGTATGCAATGCATACATTTTCCATCCTCGCTCGACATCGTCATCATGAGCTCTGCACGACGCCGTTAGAACTGCACGCAGTAGACCGGGTCGTCGCAGGTCACCCCGAATACCGTTCCGTCAATATCCTTCTGAAGCTCGCGGTTGCCCGTGTCCTCAAGCGTTGCGGCCAATACGTAACTCTGGCCGTCTCCGGACACGCCATAGCGATACGTCCGACCGGGCGTCGGGTCGTTCGGCACCCGCGTCACGCCAATACCGCCGCCGACGAGCGCGTTCGTCAAGCTCGTCCAGCTGTCGCCCACGACGTCGGGATAGAGCTGGTTCTTGTTGTAGTAAAGCGCCATGCCGTTCTCCGTCTGGCGAAGATCGGTAATGCGGTTCGCATCGCGTGCCCGCACGTTGAAACTGCCAAGACCGACCAAGATGATCGAGGAGAGCAGTCCGATGATCGCGACCACGATAAGGATCTCAATAAGCGTGAAGCCTTTTCGCATGGCAGATGAGTTAGATTATGTTGCGACCTTGATGGGTATGGGGAAATTATAGCAGAGATCAGAATGCTTGCGCCAAATCGTACAGCGGCAGAAGAATGGAGGCGAAGAGAAGGCCCACCAGGACGCCGATCGAGACCATGAGCGCCGGCTGGATAAGCTCGACCAAGTTGCCGACGATGTTGTCGACTTCGCGGGTGTAGAACTTCGATATGCGGGAGAGCATGTCATCGAGCCGGCCGGTGCTCTCGCCTATCGCGATCATCTGGGAGACAAGTGGCGGAAAGTAAACCTGGTCGCGCTCGAAGATCTGGGACAGCAGTTCGCCCCGGCGGACGCCCTCGGCCGCCTCGTGGAGCAGGTCCTGATAGACGTAGTTGCCGATCGTATGGCCGGCGATCTCGATCGCCTGCGCCACCGGAACGCCGCCTTTTAAGAGCACGGAGAGCGCCTCCGCGAACCGCGCCACGTACAGTTTGCGAAAAAGATTGCCGATAACGGGAACCTCCACGCGGAACTGATCGAACACCGCTTTGCCTTCCTCGGTCTCGAGGTAGTCGATCACAAGAAAGAACAGGACCGCGGCCACCAGAATGAGCGCCCACCACCAGTTCAAGAGGAAATCGCCGCTCGAGAGAAGTATCTTGGTGAAGAAGGGCAACTGGATGCCCGCCTCTTCGAAAATGGGCTTTACCTGGGGGATCACGGTGGTGAGCATGAGACCGGCGACCACAACGAAGAGCGCCACAACGATGACCGGATAAATAAGTGCATTCCGCACCTTCGAGAGCAGCGCCGCTTCTTTTTCAAGATAATCGGCAAGAAAGGTCATGACCTCCTCCATGCGGCCGGTGACCTCTGCAGAGCGGACCATGTTCACGAAGAACTCATTGAATATCTTGCCGTGCTTCTCGAGCGCCTGAGAAAGCGTCAAGCCGGCATCGATATCGGCCGACAGCTCGCCCACGGTCTCTTTGAGGATCACGTTCCTGGTCTGGCGCGAGAGCGTCTTTAGAGCGTCGCTTAAGGGGATCTTGGCCTCCAAGAGCGTCGCAAATTGCCGGGTGAACACGACAAGGTCAACGAGCTTCACGCGGTTAAAGAAGCCAAACAGCGTATCGGCAAAGCGCCGCCTCTCAAGCGACTCTATGGTCAGGATAAAGAGCTGATGGCCCGTGAGAATATTGAGCGCGGCTTCCCGGTTCACCGCCTCAACGGAACCGGTCTGCAGCTCCCCTCCCTGCGTGCGCGCCGTGTAAGCAAATTTCATAAAATTTCCCGAAATTTTAACTTCTCTCGAGGAGTATCCTTAATTCGGACGGGTTCAGCGAATAGAGTTCCGCGTTCTCGAGGGATATCTCCCGCTCACGGACCCGGTTCGCAAGAGAACGGTTCAGGGTCATCATGCCTTCCTGCAAACTCGTTTCGATCACGAGGTCGATCTGGTAGGTCTTTCGCTCGCGAATGAGGTTCCGGATAGCCGAGTTCACGATCATGATCTCGCATGCCGGCACGCGGCCGCCGTCGATGCGCGGGATGAGGCGTTCGGAAACGATCGCCACCAGGGTCGCGGAAAGCTGGGATGTGACCTGTCCCTGCTGTTCGGGCGGGAAGGAGTCGATGATGCGGTCGATCGTCTGGGTGGCCGAGTTCGTGTGCAGGGTTGAGAACACCAAGTGGCCGGTCTCGGCCGCCGTCATAGCGGTAGAGATGGACTCGGGGTCGCGCATCTCACCGATCATCACCACGTCGGGGTCCTGGCGGAGCAGCGTGCGAAGCGCACGATGGAACGTGGGCGTGTCGGAGTGCACCTCGCGCTGGGAGATGATGCACTTGTCCTGGACGAAAAGGTACTCGATCGGGTCCTCGATGGTGATGACGTGATCGGTGCGCTTGTGATTGACCTCATCGAGCATGGCGGCCAGAGTCGTCGACTTGCCGTGGCCTGCCGGCCCCACGACCAGAATGAATCCCTGCGAGAGGCGGGTGAAGTCGTGAAGGATGGGAGGCAAGCGGAGTTCCTCGATGCTTTTGACCTGCGCAGGGATGAGACGAAGCGCAGCCGCCATGTATCCGCGCTGGAAGTAAACGTTCACCCTGAAACGAGCCTTGTCCTCATAGCTGTA
Organism: uncultured Candidatus Saccharibacteria bacterium; assembly: GCA_964429925.1. GTDB lineage: Bacteria > Patescibacteriota > Minisyncoccia > UBA6257 > CAYSDW01 > CAYSDW01. Next base: position 6,935 of record CAYSDW010000011.1, read on the forward strand.
CGAGAGGTCAAGTTGGCGGTCTTTGAGGAACTGCTCCTTCTGCGGAGGCGTAAGGAGCGCCGTGACCAATCCTTCGGTCATTTCGGGCGTAAGGATCGGCTCTTTCTGGAGCGGGATCAGAACGCCGTCAATGCGAAGCGTCGGCCTCCGGCCGACCCCGACATGAAGGTCCGAGGCGTTCTGTCGCGCCGTCGTAAGAAGCAGGTCGGCAAGTTTTTGCTTATAATCGTCCATGTGCTCGGGATGTTCTTATTTTATCACAGTTCGGCTGAGGTCTCCCGAAGCACTTCCTCGACCGGCACCTCGCCCGAAAGCGCTTTCACCATGCCGTCCTGCCGAAGAGTTATCATTCCCTGCCGCCGCGCCTCTTCCCCAAGCTTTTTTTCGGTAAAACCGGTTGCGATGATCTCGGAAAGTTCCGGCGTCATGCGAAGCACCTCGAAGAGCGCGATGCGGCCGAGGATCCCCTTCCCCTTGCATGTTGCGCAGCCCTGGCCGTGCCAGATCTGGAGCGGTTGCTTGACCCGCTCCTTAAGGTTGGCGGGAAGATTCTCATATTCCTTTTTAAGAACGGCCTCGAGGGAAGGGGCGGGCGCTTCGGGCTTCTTGCAATCCGGGCACAAGCGGGAGATGAGCCGTTGCGACGCCATGAGGTTCAAGGACGGCGGCAGGAGGAACGAGTCCACCTTCATGTCGATAAGGCGCGGGATGACGCCAATCGCGTTATTGGTGTGGAGCGTGGAGAGCACGATGTGGCCGGTCAAGGCCGCGTGCACCGCGAGGCCTGCCGTTTCGTTGTCGCGGATCTCGCCCACCATGATGACGTCGGGGTCCTGCCGGAGGATCTGACGGAGGCCCGAAGCGAAGTCATAGCCGATCTCCGGGCGCACCTGCGACTGGTTGATCCCCTCGATGTAGTACTCGACCGGATCCTCCAAGCTTATGACGTTCACGTCGTCCTTGTTCTGCCGCGCAAGAAGCGCGTAGAGCGTGGTCGTCTTGCCCGATCCCGTAGGACCGGTGATAAGGATCATACCGAACGGCTTATCGAGCCCTTCCTGGATTATCTTGAGGTTGTAGTCGGAAAGGCCGAGGTTCTCCATGCCTTTGAGCCCCACGGTCGGGTCGAGCACGCGGATCGCCGCCTTCTCCCCCGCCGGGGTCGGAAAGGTGGAGACGCGAAAGTCGATGTCGCGTCCGAAGACGACGGCGCGGAAACGGCCGTCCTGCGGCACCCGCCGCTCGTCGATCTTGAGATCGGAGAGCACCTTGATGCGGGAAATGATCGGCTGGTGAAGCTCGATGGGGAGGGAGGATACCTCCTGCAGATCGCCGTCGATGCGCAGCCGTATCCGGAGACGCGAGCGCGTCGGCTCGATGTGGATGTCCGACGCGCGCACTTCGATCGCCTCCTTGAGCGTCGATGCGACGATCTTGATGACCGGCGCCTCTTCGGCGACCGCCACCCCCTCTTCGAGCTCTATCACCCGGGTCGCCGCCGAAGCGGCTTTGCCGCCTTTCGTGACGACGCCAAGAGCTGCTTCGATCTCGCTTTTGTACGGAGAGTACTTGCGCATGACCGTATCGTAGTCGCCGAGCGCGACGAGATAGACGCCCAAATTCACGCCAAGTTTCTTGGCGATGAAGCGGAGTGCGTCCTGCGCTTTTGGATCGTCGGGACGCACCATCCCCACCACCAGCATGTCCTTGGTGCGGGAGATGGGAACGACCCGATAGTTCCGTGCCGTTTCCTCGGTGACGATGCCCTTGAGGTCGTCGGTCAGTTTCTCGGGATCGAGCGCGGCCGTCGGCACGCCCAAAAGTTCGCTCTTCACCTTAGCCACCGCCTTGTCATCGGCCAAGAGCCGTTCGTGGAGGATGTCTTCGGCCGATTTTTGCATGACGAGCGCATCTCGCTCCGCGCGCTCCGCAACATCCTGCTGAATGACGCCTCTGCTTACGAGCGTCTTAAGAAGGAGCTTGTCATTCATAAAATCAGAATTTTATGCGTCGCCGTCACTCGGAGAATATGCACGGCAGACCGTACATATCCCTTCCTCGCTAGTCGCCGTCATCGCTAAAAACTAATGAACGGGTTCGGGCGGCCGAGCGTTCCCGGTGTCGGATCGGCAATATAGGGCTTGAGCAATTTATAGATCGGATCGTTCAACACCGTCCCGGGATTGATGTCTATCCGGGAGATCGTACTGATCTCCTTGAGCGTAATGGGCACCACCACTTCGATGAGCGGCGCGTTCGCAAAGAAGAGAAAGTAGACCAACGCGCCGATGATCAAAAGAACCGAGGTGCCGGTCGCGAGCGCGAACCAATTAACCCTGCTTTCCTTTTTTTCAATGACGATTGCCATAACAGTGCGTGTTAATTCTGCTGATAATACGTATCGACGCTTAAGTTGTACACGTAGAGGTTCTGGTTCGGTTGGCCGCCGTGCGTAACGTCGATCCGAAAGAGGTCGAAGACCCGCACATTGGTCTCGAGCGTCGTCGCGAACGCCCGAAACGATTCATGCGTTCCCAAAAGGCGGAAATTGATGCGCAGCGTGCCGATCCCCTTCGCCAACCCGCCTATCGCGCCGGTCGGCGGCACGCGGAACGGCAGGATCTCCACGCCCATGGACTGAAGCGTCAGGTTGTTCGCGGCCGCAATGCCCTGGAGCTGGCCAAGCGCCTGCGGCATGTTCTCGCGGGCAGGGAGAGAAAGGTTGAGCGCCTCCTGAAGCCTGGTCACGCCCTGGAATTCGGTGATGAGCTGCTGTACCTGCTTCACGGCCGCTTCCTGATCGCTCACCAACTGCGCACGCGAAACGATCTCTCCCCGAAGCCGCTGGACGGTATCATACTCGCCGGAGATGAACGAGCTGTAGAGCACCAGCGCCCCGATGGCGAGCGCTGTCGCGAGCAGCATGCTCATTATCCTTTTTGTTGAAGCGCGCATGGTTTAGGAGGCCTTTGCTTTAATGGCGTCCGGAGCGAAGAACATCTTAACCTTGAAACGGATGCCGCCCCCCTCGATGACCTGCGACTCGACCAGAAAGAAGCGCTCCACCTCCTTCATCTGGCGATACGCCTCCATTTGCTTCACGAGCTCGGCGTAATTTCGCGCCGTGCCCTCCAGTTCCGCCTGCTTGTCGGTGGAGGTAAAAAGCACTTTCGTGTAAAACACGTTCTGGTTCGTATTGCGCTCCAAGAGGGCGACGAGTTTCGAGCCCTGAACGTGGTTCGAGAGGAGCGCCTTAAGATTCACCAGCTGGGAGTAGAACTTCGCCAGATTTTTCTGGTCATCTGCGGAGACGAGCTGGCTTAGGTCCCTCGCCCTGGCGTCGAGGTCGGAGATCTGCCGTTCAAGAAAAGGGGTGTAGCCGAACGCCATGCCGACGTACGAGAGAAGCGCGATGCCGAAAATGACCGAGGTAAAAACAAGGAGGCGCCACGACCAGCCCACGGTCGTCTTCTCGCCCCCGAACTGCTCCGTAACGCCTTTTGTATACTGTGCCATTTTTATTGCGCGAACTGCCGGACGCCCAAGCCGAGCGCTACCGCAAACACGGGACCGATCGTCGGGATGATTGGCTCGAGGACCGGGGGGTATCCGATCTTCGCGAAGGATGTTCCCTTGACCACCGGCACTCCCAGCTGGCCTTCGGCATACTTCTCGAGACCCAAAAGATTCGCGCCCCCGCCCGTAAGCATGATCCGTTCTATCGCGCCGTGGTACTCGCGCTCATAGGTTGACTTCGCACGCCGCACCTCTTGTAGTATAGCATCCACGAAGGGCAACATGATTGTGGATAATTCGCTCTCGCCGCCCGTGCCAAGAAGCCCTTGCCGTTTCTTAAGATCCTCGGCGCGGCGGTTCGATATATTGAGGCCGCTCGCGACCGCCTGGGTAAGCGAGCCCCCGGCGAAGTCCGTCTGCGCGTTCATCTTCAAATTGCCCTTGTCCACGATGGCAATATTCGTGGAGCGAGCGCCGATGTCCACGATAGCCGTGGGAGTGGGATCGCCCGCCATGAGAACGCGGGCCACGCTCAAACTCTCGATCTCAAGCGCGATCAGGTTCAGGCCCGCAGCGCGGAAGATGTTTTTATACTTCGCGATCTGGTCGTTCGGCACCGAGATCAAGAGTACCTGCTGCTTAAGAGCTCCCTGGTCATCTTGCCGTTCCCCCACCTTGATCCAATCGAGCGCAACCTCGGAGATGGGCAGCGGTATGTACTGACGCGCCTGGAACTGCATGGATTGAGTAACTTCT
>CAYSDW010000011.1:11216-11545 GCA_964429925.1 uncultured Candidatus Saccharibacteria bacterium
ATCGCTTTCGCCATTTCGGTATCAGGCATCGAAGGGAATTCCAGAAGCGTCACGAACGCGGAAAACGCGGGAAGGGATGCCACGACATTCTTCGAGCGAATTTTGAGTTGCGCGAGAAGCATCTTCAGGAGTTCGATGGTCTCGTTGTCGAGCATCTTAAGCGTGCTGGTCTGGATGGCGTTGTTCGGCCGCTCCAAATGACCGTAGCTCTCGAGAACGCCATAATTGGTCAAGCTCGGTTTTCCGCCCCGCCGCGAGATCTCGACTACTTTAATGGAGGTGGTGCCGATATCCACCCCCAAGTATGAGACCCCGCCAAAGAGCGAACG
>CAYSDW010000012.1:0-11403 GCA_964429925.1 uncultured Candidatus Saccharibacteria bacterium
CGGAGTAGTCCTTCCCGGTCGCGATCTCGCGGCCGAGGAAGACCATCTCCTCGGATTTGCCGAAGGTCATCGGACCCAGTGCTTCGCTCATGCCATATTTTACGACGAGATTGCGGGAAAGCTCGGACGCTCCCTCGAGATCGTTCGACGCGCCGGTCGAAACGTCGCCGAAGACGAGCTTCTCCGAAACATAACCGCCCAGCATCACGGCGAGATCCGCCAGGAACTGCGACTTCGTCTTCAGGCGCTGTTCCTCGAGAGGAAGCTTCAGGGTATACCCGCCCGCGCGGCCGCGGCTTACGATCGAGACCTTCTGCACCGGATCGGCGTCCTTCAAGGACGCGGTGACGAGCGCATGACCGGCCTCGTGGTACGCGGTGATCTTTTTTTCCTTGTCCGAGATGACGCGGCTCTTGCGTTCGGGACCGAGAATGACTTTTTCGATGGAATCAAGGAGTTCTTCCTGGCCTACCGATTTTTTGTTCTTCCTGGCCGACGAGATCGCCGCCTCGTTCACGAGATTTGCGAGATCCGCGCCGGAGAAGCCCGGGGTGCGGACCGCGATGCGGCGCATATCGACGCTTGCATCGAGTTTTTTGCCGCGCGCATGGATCGCAAGGATCGCCTCGCGGTCGTTGATGTCGGGAAGATCGAGGACCACGCGCCGATCGAAGCGGCCGGGGCGGAGCAGCGCAGCGTCAAGGATGTCGGGCCGATTCGTCGCCGCGAGCACGATGACCTTGGTGTCGCGGTCGAAGCCGTCCATCTCGACCAATATCTGGTTCAGGGTCTGTTCACGTTCGTCGTGCCCGCCGCCCAGCCCCGCGCCCCGCTCGCGGCCCACGGCATCGATCTCGTCGATGAAAAGGATGGAGGGTGCCGCCTTTTTTGCGGTCTGAAAGGCGTCGCGGGTCCGGGACGCGCCAACGCCCACGAACATCTCGACGAACTCGGAGGCCGAGATATGGAAGAACGGCACGCCTGCCTCGCCGGCGACCGCGCGCGCGAGAAGCGTCTTCCCCGTGCCTGGCGCGCCCATGAGGAGCACGCCGCGCGGGATGCGCGCGCCGATATCCAGGAACTTTTTGGGATTCTTGAGGAAATCAACGACCTCTTCGAGTTCTTGCTTCGCCTCTTTGAGGCCCGCAACGTCCTTGAAGGTCGCGCGGGCCTTCTCGCCGCCCGAGAGGCGCAGATTCGCGCGGCCGAACGTGAACGCCTGGTTCACGCCGCTCTTCGCCTGGCGGAACATAAAGAAAAAGATGCCGCCGATAATGAGAAGCGGCACGAGCGTGGGAATGAGAATGCTCGCCCAGAACCGAAGGCCGGACTCCTCCTCGACCTCGATCGAGGTCGCGGCGAGCGCCTCCTGGCTCACGCCGTAATTTTTGAACGTTTCGGAAAGGCCCGCTTCCGCCTCCTTTTTCGCGTTCATCATCGTTCCGTCCTTGAGCGTCACCTTGAGGTCGTCGCCGGCGATCACGATCTTTGCGACCTCACCGGCGCTCACTTTGAGCGCGAGGTCGTTCAGGGGTAACGGCAAAGACGGCGCCGTCCTCTCGGCAAGAAACGAGAAAAAAAGAGCGAGCGAGAGCAGCACGACAACCGTAACTCCCAGATAACGGATAAGCATAAGAATGGAAATTTACATTTATTGTAAACGAATTACAAGAGAAACGAAATCGCCCCCCACCTTCCCGTCTGCCGCGAGGCAGGCCGGAAAAGGTGAGGGGCGGGGAAAGAACGGAATGTGCGCTTACGCGGAGGCGGGGACGAGCAGGCCCTTCGCCGTAAGCTTGCCGACCACCGCGCGGAGAAGCTCCTGATTCTCGCGAAGCCACGGCTTGAACGCCGCGTCCTCGGAACCGTCCTCGAGCTCCTCGGGCTCCGTGCTTGCGAGGGTCCCGAGCGCGTCCATCACGCGGTTCACTACCGAGAGGTAGACGCCTTGGGGCGTCTTCCGGTCGGCGTAGGGCATCTGAAGCACCTCGGAGAGCGGAATGAACCTCGCCTCGACGATCTCGTCGCGCTCCTTGATGGCCTGGGGGAAGTCCTCCACCTCGACGAGGTAGAAGAGGAGCGTGTGGAGCGGTCCCTTGGGGTATTCGCCCAAGAGCCCTATCACCCGCTGCACCGGGTAGCCGCTCTCGCTTTCGGTCTCGCGGACGATCGTCATCTTGGCCGTCTCGGTGGCCTCGACACCCCCGGTCGGGATGCCCCAGCCGCCGCACTGCCCTTCGGGGTTCTTGTCCGGACGCTTCCTCACCATGAGGACGCTCTCGCACTTCGAATCGAAGATGAGCGCGGAGACCGCAACGGTCTTCCGGCCCGTCTTATCGCTGGTCACCCGACTCATCGCTTTTCCTCCTCTCCGTCCCGCCTCGCCTGCCCTTCCGAGAGCCGCGGCGGCGGAACGATGCGCAGTTCTTCGGGAAAGCGCGCGAAGGTCTTTCCACGCGCCTTGATGATGATCTCGCGGTTCGCCGAATCGATCTCGTAGACCCAGCCGACCAGAACCCGTCGCGTGTCCTCGTCCCAGTACTCCACTTTTTCGGCGATCTCGAACTGGTAGAGCCCGGCGTTCGAATAGAGTATCTTGGCCGTGATCTCCTTGGGGTACACCGTGACGTAGATGCCGCGCGGAAAACCTGGCAGGTAGACGGACAGGGCCGGCGCGCCTTCGTCGTCTTTCAATATCTCGGTCACGACGCCCTTGAACTCGCCCTCTTCTCCCGAAACGGTGAAGGCGACCTCATCGTCGATCTTGAGCGCAAAGCGCCCGAATGGACGTTCCACGTCCTCCATGGAAGCTCCTTTGTGCTGCGCACTCGGCGCAGCGCGGGTGAGTGGTTGTGTGCTCTTCCTCGTGTAAAAGGGCTTGCCAGGCAGCAGAAACTCGGTCTTCCTCAAACATTCATTCTGTACGGTGGAAGTAACTTCTCCTGTCTGGCAAATCCTTTTAGGTTGTGTTGCGGCCCCTCACCTTTCGGAAAGGTGAGGGGCCGGCATGTGCTGTTCGCTGCTCTACCTGCCGCGGTCGTGCGGGGTCGTCCCGCCGTCCCGCCGCTGGCCGCGCGGCGTCCTCGGATCGAAGCGGTAGGGGCTCTGCCCCGTCGTCCGCTCGCGGTTCACGAGGCCGCCGAGCCGTGCGAGACGCGACTGCTCGTCGTTCTGGCGCTCCGCGCGCCGGGTGGTCTCCTTGGCGATCTCCTCCACGACCTTGGCGTAGGGCAGGGAGGGAAGCCGCTTCGGCCTGTTGTACCGATCGGTGAAGAGCACGGGCACATTCACCTTGTTGCCGGCGCCGTCCACGCCGTCCCTGGTCTCCTTGACCTCGCGAAGGAACATGAGGCAGGAGTCGGTCCTCGCCGGGCTGCCGCAACCCACCATCGCGATGGGCTCGCCCGACGCGTTGTACCGCTTGACGAACGTCCCCACGAGGAGCGGCTTGCCCTCCGCGGAGTCGCGGTCGGCCACGATCGCGCCCTTCGAGGCGATGGCCCACACCCGCGCCACGGCCGTCTTGCCGCACACCGAGCACTCCATGACCGGCCTCTCGGCCGAGGCGTCCGCGCCGTAGTAGGCCGAGAGCTGCTCCATCGAGAGCGGCTTGCCCTGCTTCACCGCCACCGCCCTCAGCGCCTCGAGCGAGACGAAGTTCTTGGGGGCGAGGCCGTCCTGCGCCGCCGCGTTGAAGAACGCGAAGGCGTCGGGCTCGAGGGCGTCCATCTTCTTCGCCGTACGCGAGTCCCGGTTCATGTACTCCTCCTGGCTCACTTCGCCGTTCGCGGCACCGGTGTCGGAAGCTCCGGGAACGTGCCACTTGTCCGCGCCCGAGTCCTCGTCTCGACGACCCTTCCTGCTGGTCTTTCTCGACTCCATCGCGAATCCTCCTCCCGCTTGTGCGGGGCTTGTTGGGAACGTCACACACCTGCGTCACCCTGCGCCACCAACTGGCGCGGGCTCGCATAGAGCGAATGATAGAGCCGGAACAAAGCTCAAACTGCTGGCCCCATTATACAAGAAAAGTACCAAAAATGTCAAGCGGAGGCACCGGCTCGCTCCCTACTTCTTGAGTTTCAAAATGAGACGGCGCTCTGCGGGCTTCAGCATCTCGATCGTGAAGTCGTAGGTCTTGCCGGTCTCGAGCGCCTTTTTCATCTCTTCGACGCCGCCGAACTCGGAGATGTGGATGAGGCCCTGGATGTCGCCCGCAAGGTTCACGAACGCGCCGAACGGGTTGAAGCGGAAGACGGTGCCGCGCACCGCATCGCCCGCCTTGTAGAGCTCCTCAACCTTGAGCCACGGGTCGTCCTTGAGGGCCTTGAGCGACAGCGAAACGCGCCCGTCCTTGATCTCCACGATCTTGGCCTTCACGGGCTCGTCGACCTTCACCACGTCCTTGGGGTTCTCGATGAGCTTGAAATCGATCTCGGAGATGTGGATGAGGCCTTCGATCTGCGGATTGTCGGCAAAGCGCATGAACGCGCCGAAGTTCGCGACGCCGGAGATGATGCCGTCCACCACCTGGCCCACCTCGTACTTCGCGAGCAGTTCCTTGACGTTCTCGTTCGTTATCTCGCGCTCGGAGATGATGAACTTCGCCGTGCGCGGGTTCGCGTCGATAACCTTGACCGAAAGTTCCTGTCCCACGAACTTTTTGAGCTCCTCGAGGATCTTCTCGCGGTCGTTGTCCGCGACGCGCGGATAGTGCTCGTTCGAAAGTTGGGAGACGGGAAGGAACGCCTTGAGGTCGGAGAGTTCCGCAATGAGGCCGCCGGAGTTCGCCGCGGATATCTTCACCTTGACCACCTCGCCGCTCTCTTTGATGTCCTTGACCGATGCCCAGGCCTTCTGCTTCGTTGCCTCCGCGAGCGAAAGTTCGATATTGCCGTTCCCGTCGTCGAACCCCACGATCTTGGCATGCACCTCTTCGCCGACCGCGAGCTTCTTCAGGGTCTCCTTTGCGCTCATGAACTCGAGGCCGTAGATCACGCCAGTGCCGGCCTTGCCGAGGTCGAAGTAGGCCGCGCGCGGCATCCTCTTGATAAGCTTCGCGGCCACGATCTCGCCTTCGCGGATCACGGAGAGCAGTTCCGGCTCGTTCTTTACGAGCTGGGCTACGGCGGATATCTTCTTGCTTGCGATCGGGGTAGGCATTGTTCCAGGATTATAGGAGGAGAAAGCGTAAGAACGCAAGCTTGGTGAAAAAGAAGCAAAAAATCCAGTTGCAGAAGGAGCAGTTTTTTGCTATCATGACGGCATAATCGCCCATGGTCATCACGTATCACGGGAATGGCTGCTTCAGGATCCAGAGCGGCCCGCTCTCGCTCCTCGTCGACCCCCAGAATGCCCGGATGAAGCCGGACATTTTTATCAAAACACTCGTCCCCTGGCCCCCGGAGGAAGAGCCCTCCTTCGCTAAAGCTTCGGAGGGCGCGCGCGGCATTACGGGTCCCGGCGAGTACGAGCAAAAAGGCGTGCGCATCTGGGGCTTTCCCGTGCGCGAAGAATCGGACAAGAAGTTCTTGAAGACGATGTACGTGGTGGAGATGGAGGAGCTCCGGCTCGCGTTCCTCGGCCACCTTTCTTCGACGCCGAACCGGGACGCGTTCGAGGAGTTCGACAAGATCGATATTCTCTTCATCCCCGCGGGCGGCAAGCCGTTCCTCTCGCCCGAGGCGGCCGCAAAGCTTGTAAAGCAGTTGTCGCCCGTGATCGCGATCCCTTCTTTTGCAAAGTCCCCCAAGGAGTTCGCAAAAGAACTCGGCCAGAGCGTCGAACCGTCCGAGAAGTTCGTTGTTAAAAAGAAGGACCTGCCGCCGTCCGGATCGAAAGCGACGGCGCGCATACAGGTGGTGGCCCTTCGCGAGATATGACGCACCGTCTCCGCACATTTTTGGAAACGCTCCGCGCCTCGAGCGAGTCAAGGAAGCGGCGCTGGACGGTCGGCTTGAGCGCGGTCTCCATGTCCCTCGTCCTCATGGTCTGGCTTGTCGCGTTCCAGGCGAACATCGGCCTCCTTGACCCCGCCGCCCGAGCGGAAGAGGAGGAGCAGCCGAACACGTTCCTTAAGACCCTCAAGACGGGAAGCGTCGTCCTGTGGGGCACGATCTCTTCTTATGTGGGGCGAGAGCGCGAGGTCACGATCGAACGGGACGAGTTCACCTTCACCCCCAAGAACGCCCCCGCCGCGCCGATCCACGAACTGCCGGTAGAACAGCGCTAACCACAATGGCCGAAGAGAAGAAAAACATCCAGGAGCGCGAGATCGCGCAGGAGCTCCAAGAGTCCTACTTGGACTACGCGATGTCCGTTATCGTCTCGCGCGCCCTTCCGGACGTGAGGGACGGCCTCAAGCCCGTGCATCGCCGCATTCTCTGGGCGATGTGGGACGGAGGATACTCCGCCGACGCGAAGACCAAAAAGTCGGCGAATATCGTAGGCGAGGTAATGGGCAAGTACCACCCGCACGGCGACATAGCGATCTACGACACCCTCGTGCGCATGGCGCAGGATTTCTCGATGCGCTATCCGCTCATTCAGGGACAGGGGAACTTCGGCTCGATCGACGGCGACTCCGCCGCCGCGATGCGCTACACCGAGGCCAAGCTCTCCAAGATCGCGGAGGAACTCCTTCTCGACATCGAGAAGGAAACGGTGAACTGGACGCCGAACTATGACGCAATGCGGGAGGAGCCGAAGGTGCTTCCCGCAAAACTCCCCAATCTCCTCCTGAACGGCTCCGAGGGCATCGCGGTCGGCATGACGACCAAGATACCGCCGCACCATCTGGGCGAAGTGGTTGACGCGACCGTTCACCTTTTGGAACACCCGAAGGCGAGCGCCGACGAACTCGTCGAGTTCGTCAAAGGCCCGGACTTCCCGACCGGCGGCATCATTTACGACAAGCGGGCGATCACCGAGGTTTACGCGACCGGCAAGGGCCCCATCACCATGCGCGCAGTGGCCGAGATCGTTCCTCGAAAGACCTCCGGCAAGGAGCAGTTCGACATCGTCATCACGGAGATCCCGTACCAAGTGAACAAATCCGAGCTCATCACGACCATCGCCCTACTCGTGACCGAAAAAAAGATCGAGGGCATCAAGGACATCCGCGACGAATCGGACAGGCGCGTGCGCATCGTCATCGAACTCAAGTCGGACGTCCCGCCGCAGAAGGTTTTGAACCAGCTCTACAACCGCACCGACCTCCAGCGCGACTTTCATGTGAACATGCTGGCGCTCGAGGACGGCGGCATCCAGCCGCGCGTCATGTCCCTGAAGGACATGCTCGAAGCGCACATCGCGCACCGCCGGGAGATCGTGAAGCGCCGCGCCGAGTTCGACCTCAAAAAAGCGAAGGAGCGCGCCCACATTCTCGAGGGCCTCGCCAAAGCGCTCGCCGTGATCGACAAGATCATCGCCACCATCAAAAAGTCCGCGGACAAGGAAGACGCGCACAAGAACCTGGTCGCGCACTTCAAGCTCACCGCTATCCAGGCGAACGCCATCCTCGAGATGCGCCTCCAGACCCTGGCCGCGCTCGAGCGCCAGAAGATCGAGGATGAACTCAAAGAGAAGAAAAAGCTCATTGAGGAGCTCGAACTCCTCGTGAAGAGCCCCGCCAAGATCACTGCGCTCATCAAGAAGGAGTTCCTTGAGCTCAAGGAGAAATACGGCGACGAACGCCGCACGAAGGTCGTCGCGACCGGCCTTACGGAATTCCGCGAAGAAGACCTTATCCCGGCGGAAGAGACCATCATCACGCTCTCGAAGAGCGGCTACATCAAACGCGTTCCGCCCGCGACCTTCAAAAGCCAGCGGCGCGGGGGCAAGGGCCTTATCGGCTCCGAGGTCGGCGAAGAGGACTTCCTCTCGCACTTCGTCGGCGCGAACACGCACGACAACATCCTGTTCTTCACGGGCCGCGGCCGCGTCTTCCAGACGAAGGTCTACGAGATCCCGCAAGGCAGCCGCACCTCGAAGGGCAAGGCGATCCACAACTTTCTCGAGATCCCGCCCGAGGAAACGGCGAACGCGATCGTGAGTTATCCGGCAACGCTTTCGAAAAAAGAGGCGGGACAGTTCGTAGCGATGGTGACCGAGAAGGGCCTCGTCAAGCGCACGCCCCTTAAGGACTTCGCGAACGTGCGCCGAAACGGCATCATTGCGCTAAACCTCAAAAAAGGGGACTCGCTCCGGTGGGTGAAGCTCTCTTCAGGAAGCGACGAGATCATCATCACGACCGGCCTCGGGCAGTCCATCCGCTTCAAAGAGACCGACGCGCGGCCGATGGGCCGCACTGCGGCGGGCGTCTCCGGCATCCGCCTCAAGGGCTCGGACACCGTGAGTTCGATGGACGTGGTCGCGAAAGACAAGGCCAAAGAGGGACGGCTCCTGGTCGTGATGCAGAACGGGTTCGGCAAGCATACGGCGCTTTCCCAATATAAAGTGCAAAAGCGCGGCGGAAGCGGCATCAAGACGGCCGAGGTCACGACGAAAACCGGCCCTGTTGTTTCGGCTCACATCGTAACGACCGAGGAAGAGCTCTTTGCCATATCCGCGAAAGGCCAGACGATCCGCACGGACCTCAAGACCGTGCGCGTCGCCGGCCGCGCCACCCAGGGCGTGAAGATCATGACCCTGAACCCCGGCGACAAGGTGGCCGGCACTATCTGCCTCTAGCCAGAAACGCTCCGCATTCCGCGGAGCGTTTCTGATATACTTAAGGATATGTCCCTGTCCCGCTCACAGCTCATCATCGTCGGCGGCGTTATCGGCGTCGTTCTTCTGATCGTCGCGCTCTTCGTCTTCGGCGGCAGAGGCACCTTGAACCCCCCGCGGGAGGAGCTCGTCGTCTGGGGCGTATTCGACGAGATCGGCGCCTTCCGCGCCGGCATCGACGCGTTCCAGGGACAGGTGCGCAAAAACACGCAGGTCATCTACGAGCGGAAGAACGAGCAGGCCTACGAGCAGGACCTGATCCAAGCCCTGGCCGCTGGTACTGGGCCCGACATTCTCATGTTCCACTCGACCTGGCTCCCCAAGCACTTCGACAAGGTCGCGCCCCTTGCGGAGACCGCGCTCCCCATCGCACAGTTCCGCGGACTCTTCCCGACCGTGGTCGAACAGGACTTCGCCCCCGACGGCATCATCTTCGCGCTCCCGCTCTACGTCGACACCCTCGCGCTCTACTGGAACAAGGACTACTTCGACCGTAAAAGCATCGCCTTCCCGCCCCGCGAATGGGAAGAGTTCCAGACGCTCGTGCCGCGGCTCCGCGAACTCGACTCCTCGGGCGGCATCGTGAAAGCGGCTGCGGCGATAGGCGGCTCGTCAAAGAGCGTGAACCGCGCGACCGACATGGTGTCGCTTCTTATGCTCCAGGCCGGCGCCGTAATGACAGACGACAATTTCGGCCGCGCCACGTTCGCCTCGCCGGTCGGCGGCGGGCAAGTTCCGGGCCTGAACGCCCTTGAGTTCATCACGCAGTTCGCGAACCCCGCCTCTTCGGTCTACACCTGGAACGACCGCCTGCATTACTCCGTGGACAATTTCGCTGAGGGCGACGTCGCGATGATATTCAACTATGCCTACCAGACCGGCCTCCTGCACGCGAAGAACCCATTCCTTAAGTTCGACATCGCGCCCATGCCCCAGTCGCGCGGCACCGCCCAGCCCGTGAACTTCGCGAACTACTGGGGCCTCGCGGTCTCGAAGAAGAGCGCGAAGGCGGACCTCGCCTGGCAGTTCGTGAAGTTCCTCGCGACCGACCCGGCCTCGATGCGGGCGTATAGGGAGGTCACGAAGCACCCGCCCGCGCTCCGCACGCTTATTGCCGAGGTGCAGGCCGACGCCGAGCTGGGCGTCTTTGCGCGCCAGGCCTTGACCGCCCGGTCGTGGCCGCAGATCGACAACCTGCTCGTGGAACGCGCTTTTTCTGATATGATCGAAGCGGTGACAAGCGGACGTCTTTCGGCGCGGAACGCGCTTAAGGAGGCGGAAGACGCGATCACCGACGCGATGCTCACCAAACAACGCTAGATGAAATACCTCCTCATTGCCTTTGTTCTCTTCGCTCTGCCTTTACTCTCCTTTGCTCAAGGGGGGTTAGTGCCGTGCGGAGGGCCTGGTCAACCCGCCTGCACGTTCTGTCACGTCTGGGAGCTTCTCCAGAACGTCATCCAGTTCCTCATTATGGTCGCCTTCCCCATCGGGGCCATCGGCATCGTGGTAGGCGGCTTCTTTATCATGACCGCAGGCGGATCGGAGAGCCGCGTAACAAAGGGAAGGGAGATCATCACGACCGCCGTCGTGGGCATCATGATCGTGCTCGTTGCATGGGTGGTCTTAAACTCGCTCTTCCAGTTCCTGGCCGGCGGGTACGTGCCGCTCCGCTTCTGGAACAGTATCCAATGCAGCACTGCGAATTCCGGCCCCGTCTCCCTACCCACGCCCGCGCCCCGTCCCGGACCTGCGCCGCTTCCCGCTCCCGCACCCGGGAGCGGGACCTTGAGCGCGGCCGATGCTCGGGCGCAACTCCAGCAAGCCGGCATCTCCGTGAACAAAGGAGAATGCCCCTCGGGCGTCGCCTACCAAGCAGTCGCGGGCGGGTGCACCTCGCTCCAGGGCGTCCGCGCCTCGACCATCGCGGGAGCAACGACGCTCAAACGCGACTGCAACTGCACGGTGGCCGTCACGGGCGGCACGGAACTCGGTCACGCGCAAGGAGTGGACAGCCACGCCTCGGGCGCCAAGCTCGATTTTAAACGGAACGCCGCTCTCGACAGCTATATTGAAACGACGTACGAGCGCCTGCCCGGGAGAAGGAGCGACGGCGCGACCCTCTACCGCGCCCCGAGCGGCGCAACGTTCGCGAAGGAACATGATCACTGGGACGTGAAGGGCTGGGAGGGCACCTATCCCAGCCGCTAGCGGACAATCTGGTACAATATTATTTTTATGAACTGGCTGTACGAAAAACTTATTCTCGTCACGCATGCCCAATTCCGCCAGAGTGGACAGGCAGGCGGCGCTACCATCCCGAACCCGCTGGGGGTCTCGACCATCACCGAGGTCCTCGACAAGATCATGACCTACCTCATCATGGTCGGCGCGCCCATCGTCGCCATCATGGTCATCTACGGCGGATTCCAGATCCTTACCGCGGGCGGCGAGCCGGAGAAGTTCACGACGGGCCGGAAGACGATATTGTACGCGGTCATCGGGTATGGTATTATCATTATCAGCAAAGGCGTCACCCTTATTCTTAAGCAACTGCTTGGCGGATCGGGCTCCTAAGCTCACGCCGAGGAAAAGGTCGAGGCCCTTTGCCCGAAGACAGCTCTTCGGAATCCCTAATTTTCCGCTTCTTACATGAAAAAATTTGGAAAAATCGCC
>CAYSDW010000013.1:0-11402 GCA_964429925.1 uncultured Candidatus Saccharibacteria bacterium
TCAGAAAAGGAGCACACAGTGAGTCACGATAACGTGCTTGCGGATTGGAGAAATCGGGCACTCGAGTTCGAGCGCCAGATCGGACGGGTACTGGTAGAACAGGAACGTCCTATTCGGCTTCTCACGACTGCCGTGTTCTCGCGGGGGCATGTCCTTCTCGAGGGCGGCGTTGGCGTCGGCAAGACGACCATGTTGAAAGCGGTCGCGCGCGCCCTGGGAGGCGGCTACAGCCGCATCGAGGGCCGCATCGACCTGAAGCCCGGCGATCTTCTCTACTATCATTACATCACCGAGGACGGCCAGATCCGGATCGACAAGGGACCGCTCTTGGAGCACGGAGAGAATCTCACGACGTTCTTCTTCAACGAGGTGAATCGTGCCCGTCCCGAGGTGCACGCGCCTCTGTTGAACGTGATGGAGGAGCGGTTCGCCCGTGCGTTCAACCGCATCTGGCGGCTGCCCTATCTTCTCGTTTTCGCCGACAGGAACCGCGTCGAGAAAGGCGAAACCGACGAGCTTACGGCCGCGCAGCGGGACCGCTTCCTCATGGAGGTCCTGCTCGACCTTCCGGCCGAGCGGGAGAATCAGATCCTGCTTTTCTTCGACACGAAGTTCCAGAATACCGACGCGCTCATCGAGCGCGAAGTGCGGGAGGGACTTCTGCCGTACCGCGAGCTTCACGAGGTCGCCTACCCCGCCGTTCAGAACGGCATCGGGGCCTCGGACGAGCTCAAGGAGTACATCCGCACGCTCTGGGATGCCACGTGGCATC
Organism: uncultured Candidatus Saccharibacteria bacterium; assembly: GCA_964429925.1. Taxonomy (GTDB): domain Bacteria; phylum Patescibacteriota; class Minisyncoccia; order UBA6257; family CAYSDW01; genus CAYSDW01. The sequence goes on from CAYSDW010000013.1 coordinate 773, forward strand.
CGGATCACTACGGCGTGAAGATCGCAGGCGGAAAGGCGGGCGAGTTTCTCGACCCCGCAAAGGTGATCGAGGCGGGTGCCTCGACGCGCGGCGGCGGACTCTTGGTCCGCGCGGCCCGCACGGCGGCATGGCTCAATGACCACGACACGATCCGCCCCGAGGACGTTCATCAGATCTTCTTCGAGACGGTCGCGCATCGCGTCTTCTTCAAGCAGCTCTTCGAGGGCCGGCGCTCCGCGCTTGCGCGGGAGCTCATGGGCGGGATCCTGAACACGATCCCCGCTCCGGCCTAGCGAGGCGAAATCATGAACGCGGAACAGCTGATCCAGGAGTTCAACTACAGGATCATGTGGCGGTCGCGTGAGCCGCGGCCCGGACTGCATCGGAGTTTGACCTCCGGCAGCGGGTTCGAGTTTCGCGGCTACGCGCCGCTCGTTTCGGCGGATGATGCGCGGGAGATCGACATCGACGCCACATTGCAGGATCCGTTCCGGCGCCCGCAGGTGCGCGTGGTGCGGCAGAGGTCTGCGATCACGGTCTACTGCATCGCCGATCTCTCCGCATCCATGGCGTTCGGCGCAAAAATGCCGGCGCTCGCGACATTCGTTGCATCGCTCGCGTACTCCGCCTACCGTACCCGCGACTCATTCGGATTCGCGGGGTGCGATACGGAGTTGCGCGAAGAGTTCACGGTTTCACCGGCGCGTCAGAAGGGCACCGCCCTCGAGCTCGGCGTCCGCCTCGCGGAGTTCGCTCCGCGAGGCACGAACGCCAATGGGCTCACGCGGGCCCATGAGTTCCTGAAGCCGCGCCGGTCGCTCGTTTTCCTCGCGTCGGATTTTCTCTTCTCGCGGGAACTTCTCAAGGAAATTCTGGGATCGCTTTCGAGCCACGACGTGGTGCCGATCGTGGTCCGGGATTCCTCGGAGTTCAGCGAAGTGCCGAAGTTCGGCATCGCGCGCCTGCGGGACCTGGAGACGGCCAAGGAGCGGTATCTGCTCATCACGCCTTCGCTCCGCCGCAGGATCAGAAATGACCTCGAGCGCCGCGAAGCGGAGCTTAAGGAAACCTTCGAGGAGCACGGCGCGAGGCCGTTCTATCTCATCGACGAATTCGATCCCGAGAAGATAACCGAACATTTTCTTAGCGGGTGAAAGGAGGGGGAGGATGAGAAAACTTCTCATCGCGCTTCTGCTCATCCTCCCCTTCGCCTCATGGGCGGAGGGAGATGAGCGGATCCTGAACTTCGAGGTCAAGACGCCGAGAAGCTTCGGCTACGTGATAGGGGACGAGATCGTGCATGAGGCGCGGATCGCGGTCAAGGCGCCGCTCCTCCTCGTGCCGGATACGATCCCCCAGCGGGAGAAGGTCAGCGACTGGCTTACGGTAAAGTCGGTCGAGGTGCGGGAGCGGGACGAGAACGGCGGTCGCGCCTACACGCTCCGTATCACGTACCAGATCTTCCATGAGCCGGACCAGATCGAGTGGCTCACCATTCCGGAACGGAAGCTTGGATTTGCGGGCGGCGGCGATGCGCTCGAGGCGGTCATTCCCGCTTGGAGCTTCACCGTCATGCCGTTCGTGCCCGAAGGAGCGGATGAGTTCGCCAAGGACCGGCCGGCACTTGCCGTGCCGACGCTCTGGCCTCTCGTGCGCTTCGCAACGTTCACCGCGATCTTTCTCGGCCTCGCGCTCACGCTCTTCTACCGGAAGTGGGGCAGGGTCCTCTTCGGCTACCGCGGGCCCTTCGCCCGCGCCGAGCGGGATATCCGCCGCATGCTTCGGGACGGAGCTTGGAGCGAGACACGGGAAAAGGAGGCCTTGAAGCGCCTGCATCGCGCGTTCAACGAAACGGCGGAGCGGCCGTTCTTCGCTCACCAGCTTCCCGAGTTTCTTGGGGCGTTCCCCTGGTTCCGCACCGAAGAGCGTGCCGCCAAGGAGTTCTTCAACGAGTCCGAGCGGGCGTTCTTCGGAATTTCCGGAGACCGCGCGCCCGTATCCCGGCAATCGATTCTCGACACCGTGCGCTCGCTGAAGCGAGCAGAAAGGAGGCGGGGGCGATGATGCTTACGGTCCACCTTCCGTGGATGCTTGTACTTCTCGCCCTCGCACTCCTGCCGTTCTTCTGGCAGAAGGCGAGGGCGATTTCTTTTTCTTCGCTCGCGGCGATCCCGCGGGACAGGACCTCTACTGCGCTCACGTACTTCGTTCGCGCAGTGGCGGCGCTTACCATAGCGTCGCTCGTTCTCGGCATGGCGGGACTCTCCCGCCCCGAGCGCGACGTGTGGCGCACCGGGAACGGCGCGCAATGCGTCCTGCTCTTCGATGAGTCGGACAGCATGAACGAGCTCTTTGCGGGCTCGGCCGGCACGGGAAAGATGGAGTCCAAGATGGCGGTGACGCGGCGGCTCGCGCTCGAGTACGTAAGGGGCCGGTCGCATGACGTTCTGGGCATTGCCGCATTCGGCAGCTCGGCCGTCTTCGTCCTGCCGTTTTCGGAACGCAAGGAGGCCATCGAGGCCGCGATCAAAGTCCAGACCGGGAGCATGTTCGGCACGTCGATCGACGATGGTCTCTTCATGGCCCTTTCTTTCTTCGAGAACGAACCGATGGTCGGCTCACGCTGCATCATCTTCTTCTCGGACGGAGGCGGCGCCATCCGGGACCAGTTCAGGGACAAGCTCAAGGAGCTCTTCGGGCGCTACCAGGTGAAGCTCTACTGGATCTTCATCCGGCAACCGGAAGAGCGCGGACCGTTCGTCCCGAACCCTTCCGACTCAAAGACATTCTCAATCGCCGGCATCATCTACCAGTCCCTCGCGGGTCTGGGGGTGGAACTCAAGGCGTACGACGCGGAGCAGCCGGATGCGCTCTCGCGTGCGCTTGCCGACGTGGACAAGCTCGAGAAGCAGCCCATTCCGTACAGGGAGCGGGTGCCGAGGCAAGATTACTCGGGGCTGTGCTACGCTCTCGCGCTCATTCTCACGCTCATTCTCATCGCATTGAAGCTCATGGAGGTGAGGCAATGGCGAAGCAGGGAAGGATAGTGGTCTTCCTCGCCCTTGCCTTTGTCCTTCTGGGCGTCGGCATGGGCATGGAAGGAATGCGCCTTTGGGAGGCGCGGACGCTGAATCGCGCGGCCCAGAGCGGCGAGATCGCCTCGGCGGAAGGAACCCTTCCGCTCGAGGCCTTGTTCTCGAAGGCGTACTGGCTGAAGCGCTACGGGCGTTTCGACAGTGCGGCGCAGAAGTATAACGAGCTCCGCGACCGGGGGGATGATGGATTCCGGTCGGGGCTTCACTACAATCTCGGGAACGTCTATCTCGGTCAGGCGATGCGGCAAGGGAAGGGGTCATTCGCCGCCTTGGCCGAGGAAAGCTACCGTGATGCTCTTGCGGCCGACCCGGGTGCAGGGGACGCCAAGTACAACCTGGCGCGCATCATCAAGATCAAACGGGAGGCGGCGAAGAAAGAGGGCAAGAAGGAAGAGAAGAAGGTGGAATCGCCGCAGGGCTGGCGCTTTGCGCCAGGGCGTAGGGGGGACAACCCATGAACGCTCTCTCGCGTCTCCGCGATTTCCGCGTTTGGTGTTTGGCGGGCGCGGCAGTGCTCAGCGCCGCAGCGCTCGCCACTCCGACCGTGCGCATGACGAGGAGCGTCTACCACTACTTCATCGTCTTCGACATCACGCAAAGTCAGAATGCGGAGGATTACGTCTTGGACGGGAAGCCGGTCTCCCGCCTCGCGTTCGCGAAACATGCGGCGCGTGCGGCCATCCGCGACCTGCCCTGCGGTTCCTCGGTGGGGATCGGTCTTTTCTCCGCCTACGACTCCTCGGATATGGCTATGATGATGGGCGACGAGGGAGGGTGGTCGGCGAGGATGCCGCGCGAACCCTCGGTTCTTGCGCCGCTCTTCGGCCCCATCGAGGTCTGCAGGAACTTCTTCGCCATCGACCGGACCATTCAGGCGATCGACTGGCGGATGGCTTGGAGCGACTCGAGCGACATTACGGGTGGCCTCTACGCCACGATCAACAAGGCGAAGGCGTTGAACGGTCACACCAAGGCCGTCTTCTTCACCGAGGGAGAACCATATGTTGCCTGGGGCGGAGGAGATAACTTTCGTCCGTTCCCCGGCGCGAAAAGGGAGGTGAAGGGGCTTCTGGTGGGCGTGGGCGGCCTTGTCCCCGCGCAGATCCCGAAGTTCGACGACCTCGGGAACCGCAAAGGATTTCTTGCGTCGCGGTCGCGCCTCGACGAAAGCTTCCTCCGGAGGCTCGAGGCGGAAACAGGCTTGCGCTATGTGCGTCTCGAGTCGGCGAAGCAGTTCTCCGCCGATCTCCGGGCGGCAGAGTTTGCCGAACGGGAGAAGGTGGACGTCGATATCCGTCTTCCGCTTGGAGCGCTTGCGCTCATTCTCGTGCTTCTTGCTGTAGTACTTTAGATTTCGCCCCCCCATCCGCCATGCTGTGGATGGGGGGTCTCGCTTTTCAGAAATGCCGCAAGGGGAGATATACTGGAATGAGGAATATGGCACAGGAATTTCGGAAGTGGCTTTTGGTTCAGGGCGCGGTTATCGCGGGGATTTTGCTTTTAACGACAGGCGCATTGTGGTACGTCCGCGCCGACATTAGCACGAGGACCGAGACGATCCGCGCCGCACAGGCCGCGCGGGCGTTCCAGTTGCGCGCGGTGAACATACTCGCGACCTTGCGCCGCGAACGCGACGAGGCGAAACCGTTCATTCCGCGGCTGGAGAGCTTCATGCCCGGCCGCGACAAGCTCATTTCGTTCCCTCGGGACCTTGAGCGTTTCTCGAGGGCGCGCAATGTCACCTTCGGGTTCGGTTTCGGAGCGGAAACGCCGGCCACGGAAGAAGCCGCCGGCACCATCTCGTTCACGTTCACGGCGAGCGGCTCCCTGAACGGCGTGCTGGCGTTCCTCGAAGACCTCGAGAAGAGTCCGTTCATCGTCCGGTTGGACGGCTTTGATCTCACCGGCAGCGGCAACGCATATTCGCTTGTCTCACGCGGCGCGGTGTTCTTCCGTTAGAACCTATTTGACATGATCAACTTTTTGAAAATGCGCGGGCGCGAGTTGACATTCATTTTGCTGGCTGTTGTACTGTTATTTGCCGTGGTGGGCGCGGTGGGCGAGGGGCTCGGTTTTCTTGTGCGCAGCTTGAACGCCGTCTTCGGTTCCGATTCGACGACGGCGACCCCGACGGTGCAGTTCGATATCGAGGGCGCAAAGAAGCTCGGGTTGTAGCGGAGAAACCTCGGGTGCGTAGGGCCGACGCTGCGGTCGGCCTCCCGACCGCGAAGCGCGTCGGGATTCAGTAGCAGAACGCAGGGTGCGTAGTTCAGTGGTAGAACGCAGTCCTGATAAGACTGAGGTCGAAGGTTCGATTCCTTCCGCACCCACTGGCAGAAGTTGAAAACAAGAACGCGCCCTTAGCTCAGTGGTAGAGCGTCACATTGACATTGTGAAGGCCGGAGGTCCGATCCCTCCAGGGCGCACCGATGGAAGAGAACAGAAAAACTGCAGAGCCGGAACTCATCTACGCAGATGAGGATTTCGTCATCGTAAATAAGCCGGCCGGGATGCCGGTGCATGAGGCCAAACACTCGACCAACCGTACGCTCGTCGATTGGCTCCTCGAACGCTTTCCCGAGATCAAGGATGTCGGCGACGTTCCTGCAGATGAAGCTAAGGCGATACATCTTTACCGTCCCGGCATCGTGCATCGCCTCGACAAGCAGACCTCCGGGGTGATGGTCGTAGCAAGGAATCAACAGAGCTTTGCGCGCCTCAAAGAGCTGTTCCAGTCCCGCGCCGTCGTCAAGGTCTATCTCGCCCTGGCATGCGGACGTCTCAAGGAACGGCGCGGAACGATCACGGGGGCGCTCGGTCGTCTTGCGTCCTCTCCCACCAAGATGGGTGTTCTCGGCGCGCGTGGCGGGATCCGCATGCCGAAGGAGGCGGTTACGGAGTACGCCGTTCTCGAACGGTTCGACTGTGCTCACCGCAAGCAGTTTTCCGCAGCTACCCTCCTTGAGGTGAGGCCGAGGACGGGCCGCATGCACCAGATACGCGCGCATCTGGCCTCGATCGGACATCCGGTCGCGGGGGATACGGTCTACGGCGGCAAGAATGTCTGCTTCAAGGAACTCGGCAGATACTTTCTCCATGCCGCAACGCTCTCCTTCGCCTTTCGCGAGGGACAGCTGTTGTCCTTTTCTGCCGAACTTCCGCGGGAACTGGAAGAGCTTCTCGGGAAGCTCCGTGCGGCAGGCGGTTAGAACTTATCCACAAGCGTTGTTGCGCGAGCGGAGGGGGGTATATAATGTAAGGGTCGAACAATAAAGCAGAACTACAATGAATACAACAAAGAAGGGTTTTACCCTCCTCGAGCTCCTCATCGTTATCGGCATTCTTGCCATTCTCTCTTCGGTCACGGTCCTCGTTTTGAACCCCGCGGAACTCTTGCGGCAGGCGCGCGACACCCAGCGCATCAACGACCTGGGGACGCTCAACAACGCGCTCGCACTCTACGCGTCAACCGCCGCGACCGTATCGCTAGGCACGCTCGGGGTCCCCTATAGTCACAATGGGGGAACGAACGCGAGCACTACTGCCGCCTTCGGTTCTGCCTGCGGCGGTGACATAACGGGTCATGTTTCGAGCACGAACCGCACGCCGACAACGAGCGGTTGGATACCGGTGAACTTCGGAGCAACTTCCGGCGGATCACCCCTTTCCGTATTGCCGGTTGACCCCTCAAGCGGCGTTGGCACGATCGTTACCGTAGACGATTGGCAACTCGTCTATTGGTACCAGGCCTCTACAGCTTCCAGCACCTGGGAGCTGGCGGCCAAGATGGAGAGCACGCGCTACAAGGCGGGCGGCGCGAACGACGTCTCCACGAACGACGGCGGCACCTGCTCGCACTGGTATGAGGTCGGCACCGAGCCGGGCCTTGACCTCGGTTCTTGAGAGCGCGCGTTGTACATAGGGAAAAACGGTCGCCTCGGGCGGCCGTTTTTGTTATCCTTAAGAGCATAGAATGATTCAGCTCCCGCCGGCACAACTCAAGGAACTTCTCATGCGGGACGGCCTCATTACGGCCGATGAGTTCGACGCGGTCGCCGCCGAGGCGGCGCGCATGGAGCAGAGCGTCGCGGATATCCTCATCTCGCGGAACCTCATCTCCGAGGACTACTTCGCCAACCTCGCGGCGCGGTACTTCGGCGTGGAGCGGGCGAACCTTCTCGCCAGGGACATCGATGAGCAGGCGCTCCAGCTCCTCCCCGAAGACGTTGCGCGGCAAAAACACGTTATCATCTTCGGCCGCGAGGCGGACGGCGCGCTCGACGTCGCGATGGAAGACCCCTCGAACCTCGAAACGATCGAGTTCCTTTCCCAGCGGCTCCACGCGCGCATCCGTCCCTTTTTGGGCGCGGCGGCCGACCTTGACAAGGGGTTCTCCGCCTACGGCAAACGGACGTCCGAGAGTTTCCGCAAGCTTATCGAGGACGACATCCGGGAGTCCCTGCGGAGCAAAGCAAAAGGCGCGGAACAGGCCGCGGCCGAGGTGCCGATCGTGGCGATCATCGACAACCTTATCTCGTACGCCGTCTCGCTCCGCGCCTCGGACATTCACGCGGAGATCCTCGAGGACGCCGTGCTCGTCCGGTACCGCATCGACGGCGTCCTTCACGAGATCATCCGCATTCCCAAAGACGTGCACCCGGCGGTCGTCGCGCGCATCAAGGTCTTGGGCGGCATGAAGATAGACGAGCACGCAAAACCCCAGGACGGCCGGTTCCGCTACAAGCTCGGCAGCGACCTCGTGGACCTCCGCGTCGCCATCATCCCCACCTTCCATGGCGAGAAGGTGGAGATGCGCATTTTGGCGGGCGCGCAAAAGCCGCTCTCGCTCCGCGAGCTGGGCATGCTCGACGATATGGTGAAGGTGGTCGAAGAGAACGCGAAGAAGAGCTACGGCATGATCCTGGTGACCGGTCCGACCGGTTCCGGCAAGACCACGACGCTCTACTCGGTCCTTACCATGCTGAACCGGCCGGAGGTGAACATCGTGACGGTCGAGGACCCGATCGAGTACGACATGAAGTACATCAACCAGACGCAGATCAACCCCCAAGCCGGCATCACCTTTGCGAACGGTCTTCGCGCGATCCTTCGCCAGGACCCCAACGTCATCATGGTCGGCGAGATCCGCGACGAGGAAACGGCCGAGATCTCGGTGCACTCGGCCCTGACCGGCCACCTCGTGCTCTCGTCGCTCCACACGAACGACGCCTTGACCGCGGTCCCGCGCCTCATCGACATGAAGATAGCGCCGTTCCTCGTCGCGGCCGTTCTGAACATGATACTCGCCCAGCGCCTCGTGCGCCGCGTTTGCAACGCCTGCATCTACTCCTACACGCCCGAACCGGGCCTCGAGGAGATGGTCCGGCGGCAACTCGGCGAACTGGGGCATGCGGAGGAGTTCAAGATGCCGAAGTCGCTCTACAAGGGCAAGGGCTGCGAGGCGTGCGGCGGCACGGGTTTCCGCGGGCGCGTCGCGATCTTCGAGATCGTGAACGTTTCTGAAGGAGTGCGGAAGATCATCGTGTCGCCCCAGCTTACGCTCGACGCGCTTCGCGCCTATGCCAAGAGCGAAGGGATGATCACCATGTTCGAGGACGGTCTTCGGAAAGCGGAGCAGGGCGTCACGACCATCGAGGAGGTGCTGCGGGTCATTCGTGAATAACCGGCCATGATCTTTCATTACGTCGCGTCGCAACCGAACGGCAAGGTGGTCGAGGGAGAAGCGGACGCCGCGGGTCCCGCGGAGGTACTGGAGCAGTTGGCGGCGAAGGGCCTCCGCCCCGTCTCCATCAAAGCCGTGCGCGGCGCCGCGACCGGCGGCCGGAAGCTCTTCCAGGCGTCCATCACGGTCACCGACAAGGTCTTTTTGACCAAGTATCTGGCGCTGATGCTCAAGGTGGGAACCGACCTTTTCCGAGCCGTCGACATCCTGGTCGCCGACTTCGACAAGCCGGCCGTCAAGGCGCTGCTTCTTGAGGTGCGCGCCAACCTGGAGAAGGGCCAGCCGTTCTACACGACCTTCATCAAGTATCCGAAGTTCTTCTCTCCGGTCTTCGTGAACCTCATCAAGGCCGGCGAGGCATCCGGCAATCTCGACCAGATATTCGAGGACTTGAGCGTGAACTTGACGAAGGAGCAGGAACTGCGGAACCGCATCCGTGCGGCAATGGTGTACCCCATCCTTCTCTTCATCGTGGCCGCTATCATCCTTATCGTGCTGGTGGGCGTGGCGATCCCGCGCATCGCGGAGGTGTTCTCGTCAAGCGGCTTCGAGCCCCCTCTCTTTTCGAAGATCGTCTTTGCGGTTGGAGGCGTGATCGGCAGGTTCATCTGGCTCTTTCTTCTCCTCATCGCTGGCGGCGCCGGTCTCACCGTGTATGCGGCCCGGGTTTCGGTCTCCGGCCGGAAGATCATCGCGCACTTTGCCGCGCGTATTCCGGTGATCAGCGGGGTCTTGAAGCGCATTGCGCTGCAGCGGTTCGCCGCGACCCTTTCCTCGCTTATGCGCGCCGGCCTGCCGATCCTCGAGTCGCTCGAGCTTACCGCGGATACCGTGGGAAACGTGGACCTGCAGGCCGCGCTGCGCCGCATCTCGCGGGAGGGCATCGCAAAGGGCCTTACGATCGGCGACGCCTTCCGCAGGGAAGCGAGCTTCCCCAAGGTGGTGACCAATCTCATCGCCATTTCCGAGAAGGCAGGCCACGTGGAGAACATCTTAAAGACGCTTGCCGATTTCTATGAATCGGAGATCGATGCGGCGGTAAAGACCCTCGTCTCGGTCCTCGAGCCGTTGATGCTTCTCATGATCGGCATGGTGGTCGGCACCATCGCGCTTGCCATCATCGTCCCCATCTATCAATTAGTAAGCCAGTTCTAGAATCCATAATCGCATGCACTCGCGCGGCTTCACGTTAGTTGAGATCCTGATCGTCTTTGGCGTCACGGCGATCCTTGCCGCGGTCTCCACGCCCACTTATTTCCGCTACCGGGAAGCGCGCCAGCTTCCTCCGCAGGTGGATGCCGTCGCGGCCGTCCTGCGCCAGACCCAGGCGCGGGCGGTCTCCCAGGAGGGCGGGAATCAATGGGGAGTGCACTTCGAGTATCCCGCCTCCGATCCCCAATTTTATCAGGTGTTCAGCGGCGCCTCCTGGGCGGCCGGCACCAAGGAGGTCCGTGCGGACCTCGGAACGAAGGTGACGTTCGTCGCGCCCGCAAGTGGCAACTCGATCGACGTCATTTTCGCGAAGCGCACGGGACTGCCGACCTCGACGACGACGATCACGCTCGCTCTCAAATCCTCCATCTCGACAACGCAGAAAAACATCACCGTCACCGAGCAGGGGACCATCGAGAAGGAATAACGGCACATGATCTCTCGAAGAACGCTCGTATGGCGCACTCGCGCTGTCGCTTGCGGAGGGGGCGTTGCGTTCGCGCTCGTTTTTGTTTCGCTTGCCGCCGTTTTTCTCTGGCCTTCCCTATTCGGTTCGGAGCAGTCGCGCGCCCAAGGCGCC
>CAYSDW010000014.1:0-11168 GCA_964429925.1 uncultured Candidatus Saccharibacteria bacterium
GGGCGGCGCGCGCGCCATTGCTTGGCTGGGCAAGGAATACGGCGGTGGTGCCGCCGCATGCCGCGCGCTTGAAGCGCGCGGCTTCGCGCTCCCCGATCGCGAAGCGGCTGCCCGAGAACTTGATGCGCACGGCATCGAGCTCGTTCTCCGGAACGACCCGCGCTTCCCCCCGTTTCTCCTCGAAGCTCCCGACGCCCCCCTCGCCCTCTACGTAAAGGGGACGCTGCCCCAAGCGCCCTTCGCGCTCGCGATCGTGGGCACGCGGCGCGCTACCGCCTATGGAGAGAAGACCGCGCGTGATTTTGCCGCGGCGCTCGGCCGCGCCGGCGCCGCTGTCGTAAGCGGACTCGCCTACGGCATCGATGCCGCGGCGCACGAAGGAGCGCTCTCGGTCGGCGCCCCGACCGTCGCCGTGCTTCCGTGCGGTCTCGACCTCGTCTACCCGCGCTCGCACGCAAAACTCGCGGAACGCATCCTCGCCGCGGGAGGCGCCCTCGTCTCCGAATATCCTCCCGGCGTCGAACCGTTCTCGTTCCGGTTCCTTGAGCGTAACCGGATCGTGAGCGGACTCTCGCGCGGCGTTATCATCATTGAAGCCCCCGAAAAGTCCGGCGCGCTTGTTACGGCGCGTTTGGCGCTCGAGCAGAACCGCGACGTGTTCGTCGTTCCCGGAAAACCCAACGAGCCGCAGTATCGGGGCTCGCATGCGCTCCTCCGCGACGGGGCGCGCATCGTCGCGCGGCCCGAGGACGTTTTGGAGGACCTCTGTATCGCGCCCGCGGCAACGGACCGCACGGATGCCGCACTCGAAGGAGCGGAAGCGGATGTGCTTGCCCTCCTTAAGGCCCGCGGAGCACTCTCTATTGACAAGCTTGCCGTAGCGAGTAATCTCGAACCACCCGAAATCGCCCAGACGCTCGCGCTCCTTGAGCTCAAGGGCCTGGTCGTCGAAAACGGGACCACGTATTACGCGAACTGATGAGATTAGTCATCGTAGAATCGCCCACAAAAGCAAAAACCATCGGGAAGTTTCTCGGCAAGGACTACACGGTCATGTCGTCCTTCGGCCACGTGCGCGACCTTCCCAAGAGCAATAAAGACGCCGTCGATATCGAGGGCGGTTTCGTGCCGCGCTATCAAATAGTGAAAGAAAAACAGAAGGTCATCGACGATCTTCGCCGAGCCGCGGGATCGGCGGACGAGGTGTTCCTCGCCACCGACCCCGACCGCGAAGGCGAAGCGATCGCGTGGCATCTGGCGGAGACCATCGGTCTCAAGGATCCGAAACGCATCGCGTTCCACGAGATAACCGAGCACGCCATCGAGGAAGCGCTCTCGCACCCCCGCGCTATTGACGACGAACTGGTGCGCGCCCAAGAGGCGCGCCGCGTATTGGACCGCCTTTTCGGGTATGACCTTTCCGGTCTTATCTGGAGAAAAGTCCGCTACGGCCTTTCGGCCGGACGCGTGCAATCTCCCGCCCTGCGGATACTCATGGAGCGCGAGCGCGAAATACGGGCGTTCGTGCCGGAACAGTTCTGGGTCGTGAGCGCCGATCTCAAGACAAAACAGGGCGGAACATTCACGGCGACCTGCGCCCTAGAGCCGAAAACGGAACAGGAGGCCGAAACAATAGTGAAAGCGGCGCGGCTCGGCACATGGAGCGTCACGGGTGTCGAGGAAACCGAACAGAAGCGCGGAGCGCGCGCGCCCTTCACCACGTCGACCCTGCAACAGACGGCAAGCACGCGTCTCGGATTTTCGCCTTCGCGCACCATGCGCATCGCGCAAAAACTCTATGAGGCGGGGCACATCACCTACATGCGCACCGACAGCGCCGTTATCGCGGCGGAAGCGCAGGCGAGCCTTGTCGCCGCCGTAAAAAAGGAATTCGGCGACGCGTACGTCGCCCCGCGACAATACAAGACCAAAAGCAAATCCGCGCAGGAGGCGCACGAGGCGATCCGTCCCACAAATGCGGCGCAGCGCGCTCGCGGCGGCAATGACGAGCAGAAGAAACTCTACACGCTCATCCGGGCCCGCGCGCTTGCGAGCCAGATGTCCGATGCGCGCGTATTGCGCACAAAAATAACCGCCAACATCGCGCACGGTTCCCTGCCTGCCGGCAGGCAGGGCCTTCCGGACTTTGCCGCGAACGGTTCGCGGGTCGTGTTCGACGGTTGGCTCGCGGCGAACCCGGACGCCAAGGGCGAAGACGTCGAACTTCCGAAGTCGGCGCAAGGCGATCCGCTCACGCTCATCGAGGCGCGTTCCGAAGGCAAGGAAACGCAGCCGCCCGGGCGCTACACCGAAGCGGGGCTCGTGAAAGAGCTTGAGAAGCGCGACATCGGGCGTCCATCGACCTACGCTTCCATCATTAAGACGCTTGAGGACCGCGGTTACGTGGAAAAGCAGAATCGCACGCTTCTCCCTACCCCCACCGGCGACGTGGTGAGCTCGTTCATCGAGGAGAACTTCGGCGAGTATATCAGCGACACCTTCACGGCCGAGATGGAGGACGAACTCGACGAAATTGCCGAGGGAAAGCGCACTTATGAAACAACGCTCAAGGACTTCTACGCGCCGTTCCATAAGGCCGTGAAGGGAAAGGCAAAAATAGCGAAAATTACCAACATGGGCGACGCTCCGAAGGAGTTCCCCTGCCCGCTGTGCGGCGGCGGAATGGTCTACAAGCTCTCCCGCACGGGCCGGTTCATGAGTTGCGCCAATTTCCCCAAGTGCCTCGGCGCGCGCAAAGAAGACGGCAGCGAGATCGCCCCGCCCAAGGAGATCGGCGAAGCATGCCCCGAGTGCCGCACCGGCCAGTTGATCGAACGCGAGGGGCGCTTTGGCCGATTCATCGCCTGCAGCAACTACCCGAAATGCAAATTCGTAAAGAAGGACCCGATTGAAGAAGCGAAAGGGAAAACCGGCGTCACGTGTCCGGTCTGCGGGAAGGGTGAGATGGTAGAGCGGCGCGGCAAATTCGGCCTGTTCTATTCCTGCTCCAATTATCCCGAGTGCAAGAACGCGATCAAAGCGCGTCCGACCGGACGCCTGTGCCCGATGTGCGGCTCGCTCATGATGGAAGGTACGAAAACGATCCCCGAACGGTGCTCGAACAAAACCTGCCCGAACCACAACCCGCATAAACTCAAGGAAGGGAAATAAGGAAGGCCCCCGCCAGAGGCGGGGGCCGAATCGTTCTAGTACGCGGTCGTCCGCGTGAGATGGTGAAGGTACTTGGCCTTGCGGCCCAAGGACCAGACGGCGTAGTCGAGCTCCGCCATCGTGATCGGGAGCTTGCCGGCCTTCTCGCGAAGCACGTTCGTCTCCGCGAGGAGTTCGGCCATGGCCGCGACCGTCGACATGCGGATCTCGATCTCCGCCTTCGAGTGCGCGAGGATCTCGACGCGGCGGTCGACCGTCTGCGTGAGCGCCGGCGAATACTCGAGGATGCCGAGATGCCGGAGCGCGTTCGGCACCGAGTAGTCGGCCACGGGGCCGAGCTTCTCGATGTCGCGGATCGCGGGCAGCTCGCCCCGCGAACCGAGCGCGCGGCCGTGGATCATGAGCGGCAGGAGCTGCGCCCGCTTCATGAAGAGAAGCTCGCGCGTCTCGCCCGAGTCGAGCGCGAGGGTCTCGCGGTCGTCGAAGACCGGACCGAAGTCGCGCACGAGGAGGTCCGTGATGCCGGGCTTCCCGCCGTGCTCGTAGGCGTGCCAGTCCGCCTCCTCAAGAATGTTCCGGGGCTCACCACGATAATCCTCGAGAAGCGTCCTGGCGGCCTCGTCCAGATTTGCGCGCCGCTCGCCGGCCATGGGAATGCCGTTCCCGCCGCGGAAGAAACGCTTGGTCTTCTTGAGCGACGACGTGATGCCGAGCATCTGCGTCGCTGACAGATGCCCCCCGCCGTCTTTTCCATAGAGAAAGCCCGAACCGCGCAGGAACGCGGCTGCGCAGGCGAAAGCACCGACGAACATCGGGCTTCCCGGCAGCTGGTACTTGTTGTACTTGCCGCCGAAGTGGGTGAATGCGAAGTTCACCGTGTTCAGCCAGAAGTTGTGGATGACGAAAGCCCGGTTGTCCTCCGGGAACACGCCCGGGAGCTTCCAGTCCGGAACCTTCATCTCCGTAGCCGCCATCGCCGCCGCCGTCTCCTCGATCTTGCCGTAGAGCACGACGACGTGCGCGGGCACGTACTCCTTCATCCAGACCCGCATCACCGAATCGGTGTAGGGGTTCAGACGCGTCGCGGCCTCGATCTTCATTCGTTCTCCTTTTTCTCTCAAACCAAAGTGGAAAAATAGCTGGGCAAAGCATACACTGGAAGACAAATGAACGTCAATAAGAAAACCATATTGCAATGAGCGCGCTCGGAGAACACCACCATCAGAATGCTGGCGCTCCTTCCTCGCGCTTTATTGTCAAGGACTTTGCCGAAAAAAATCCCTCCTCGCTCGTCGGCCGGGCGTATGCCCTGGCTAAAAAGGCGCACGCGGGCCAGAAGCGAACGAGCGGCGAGCCCTACTTCGCGCACCCTCTGGCCGCCGCCCAGCACGTCGCCGACTGGAATCTTGACGAACAAAGCATCGCGGCGGCGCTCCTCCACGACGTCGCGGAGGACACCTCCGTTTCGGTCGAGAAGCTGCGAACGGAGTTCGGCGAGGATGTCGCCTTTCTCGTGGACGGCGTGACCAAGCTCGGCAAGATCAAGTATCGCGGCGTGGAGACGCAGGTCGAAAATCTCCGCAAGATGATCCTCGCGCTCTCCGAGGACATCCGCGTGGTCATCGTGAAACTCGCCGACCGCCTCCACAACATGACGACGCTCGCGGCTCTGCCGCCGCAGAAACAGCGGCGCATCGCGCTCGAAACGATGGACATCTACGCTCCCTTGGCCTACCGGCTCGGCATGCAGGGCCTCTCGGGAGAACTTGAGGACCTTGCCTTCCCCTACATCTACCCGCAGGAATACAAGTGGCTTACCGCAAACGTCAAGGAGCGCTACGAGGAACGCGAGCGCTATCTCGACAGGGTGAAACCGGTCGTGTTGAAGGAGCTCGCCCTAAACGGCATTACGCCGCTCACGATCGACTCGCGCGCCAAACGATACTCGAGCTTGTACAAGAAGCTGCTCCGCTACGAGATGGATGTCGAGAAGATCTACGACCTGGTCGCGCTCCGCATCGTCGTTTCGAGCGTCGAGGAGTGCTATGCGGCTCTCGGCATCATCCATAAGCTCTGGCCGCCGCTTCCCGGCCGCATCAAGGACTACATCGCGCTCCCCAAGCCGAACGGCTACCGCTCGCTCCACACCACCGTCTTCTGCCTCGACCAGAAGATCACCGAGATCCAGATCCGCACTCAAGAGATGCACGAGGAGTCCGAGAACGGCATCGCCGCCCACTGGGCGTACGAGCAGATCAAAGGCGGCAAAGCGTACGCGCGGCGGCAAGCCGTCACGACGGAAAAGAAGGAGCTTGCCTGGGTGCAGCAGCTCCGGAGCTGGCAGAAAGAATTCACGAATCCCGAGGAGTTCATCAGCTCCTTGAAGATCGACTTTTTCCGGGACCGCATTTTCGCCATCACGCCGAAGGGCGAGGTGATGGATCTGCCTGCAGGCGCCTCACCCATCGATTTCGCCTACCAGATCCACAGCGCGATCGGCGACGCGTGCTCCGGAGCCAAGGTGAACGGCAAGATCGTGCCCCTGAACTACGAACTCCGGTCGGGCGACGTCGTGGAGATCATGACGCAAAAGAACAAGCTCCCTTCGGAGTCGTGGCTCGAATTTATAAAGACCGCCTCCGCGAAGCATCACATTAGGATGCGCCTGCGGAACTCCGGCCGCGCGTCCGGCAGTTTGGCCAAGATAAGCCGCACGCCGACCCACGTCGAGTTCCGCCTCACGGTCGAGGACCGCATCGGCCTCCTGAAGGACATTTCCGCCGTGCTCTCCCGCTCGCACCTCAATATCGTGAGTTTGAACACGCAAAACCCCGAGGTGCAGGGAAAGTTCCCCGTCCTGCGCATCAAATGCGACACGGCGGACAAGGAGAAGATCGAGAAGCTGGTCCTAAAACTAAAGACGATCCGCGAGGTGCGGGAGATCAGCTATCGCTTGCTTGTGTGAGTCGTTCGATGATCGAGTTTAGTTCCTCGCCCGAATAGAACGAGATGGTGATCTTGCCGCTTTCGCCGTTCTTCGAAACGGTGACCGGCGCGCCCAAGAGCGTCTCGAGGCGCTCCTTAAGCGCTTCGGCCTCCGGGTCGGCTCCGACGCTCGCCAAGGGCGATGTCGGAGCGGCGGCGGCGCGCGCCATGCGGCGGCGTTCGATGTGGCTTTTGAGCTCGCGCACGCTCATTGCGTTTTTCAAGAGATTTTCAAAAACCGCCCTCTGTTCTGCAATGTCGTCGACGGAGAGCAGCAAGCGCCCCTGGCTTTCGCTGATGATGCGGCGCGAGAGCGCCTCCTGGACTTCCGAGGGAAGCTGAAGCAGGCGAACGCTGTTCGCCACCGCTTCGCGGCTCTTGCCGATGCGCGCGGCTATCTCGCGCTGGGTAAGACGGAACTCGTCCTGAAGACGCGCGTAGGCCCGCGCGGTCTCGACCGGATCGAGATTCTCGCGCTGAATGTTCTCGATCACGGCAAGCTCCAGACGCTCGCGGTCGTAGGAGATGTTCCGCACGATCGCCGGCACGCGTTCGAGGCCGGCCATCTTCGATGCCATGAGGCGCCGCTCGCCGGCAATGAGCTCGTAGATCACGTTCGTTCCCGCCTCCGTGTCCTCCTCGATCTTCGAGACGACAAGCGGCTGAAGCACGCCGAACTCGCGTATCGAGGTCGCGAGTTCCCGGAGCGATTCCTCGTCGAAATGCCGCCGGGGCTGATGCCGGTTCGGAATGATCTTGTCGACTTCGATGTGAAAGATGGCTGTCTGGTGAGTCGGCGGTATCGCGCCGCGCACCGCGCCCGAAGGGGTATGCGGCAGGATGTGCGCCGCGGCGTGCGTTTCGGGAACGGCAACGACACCCTCCTTCTCGAAGTCGTGTCCCTCTGGCGCGCGCGGCTCCGGATCCGCCGCAGGTTGCTCCTGGTGTTCCAATGCTCTCGCGCTGTCGCTTGCGTCTGCCATAAATCAGTATCAGGATAGCGAAAACAGTGACTTTTGACAAAGAGTGCTACGATTTTATAGTATCCGTGTTCCAGGCCGAGGTGGCGGAATTGGCAGACGCACAGGACTCAAAATCCTGCGGGCGCAAGCTCATGAGGGTTCGACTCCCTCCCTCGGCACCGTTTTGAAGTCCGTAATTGCAGAACAATTCTTGACTTTCTCGGTTTTTTGGTATATACTTACAACAGTCCATCGAACGCTAAAGGGTGAAAGCGAGGTGACGCATGGAGCGCTATGACAAGTTCGCGCGCGGCCAGTTCTACGTGGAACTCTGGCTGCCGACCACGCAGGACGAACCGCTCGAGTGCCTCGTCAAGATCTACCGGGGAGGCCTCAAGGTGAAGAGCGGGAAGGTCCCGCTCGACCGCTTCCCCACACCCCTGCCGAACGCGAAGGAAATGGAGGCGCTCCTCGCCGCCGCCGACGCGCTCATCGCAGAAGTAAGCGTCCCGTAACGGGACAAGGAGTTCGCCATGACCGGATTGGAGATCCTCAGCTTTCTCGCGATCTCTCCGATTCTCTTTCTGGCCGTCACGCTCTTCATGGCCGCCGCCTGGTGCGCCGTCGCCGCCGTCTTCTTCCCCCTCTGGGGCATCTGTCGCGGCGCCGCCTGGGTTTTCTCCAAGATATTCTAACCACCATGAGCCCCGCGTTGCATCGCGGGGCTCTGACCATTAAGATACCTTCAGCATCTTTTTACGATTCGCAGCTCCGGAGGAACCGAGATGGCGATCACGATGACTGAGGCGGCCCAGGCGCGCGCGGCGGAGATCATCGCCAAAACGGCGAAGCGGGAGGGCAAGAACACCGCCGCATACTACATCCGCCTCAAGGTGACCGGCGGCGGGTGCTCGGGGTACATGCACGAACTCGAGCTCTCGTCCGAGATCATCGAACCCCTCGAACACGAGTTCGTCTGCGGCCCGGTGCTCGTCGTCGTCGACCGGAAGAGCTACCTCTACGCGAACGGCTCGGAGATCGGCTATGAGACCGTGGGACTGGAGACGGGGTTCGTCGTTAAAAACCCCAACGCCAAGTCGAGCTGCGGTTGCGGCAAGTCGCACACGTTCTAACTCCAAAACGCGGTCGCCCTTCAGGCGACCGCGTCATTCGTTGCGGTCGGGACACGTGGCTCTTTGGGCCAGATGAAACGCTTGGCGGCAAGAGTCGAGAGAATGCCGAGGAGCGCGCCTCCCAGAATATCCGTCGGCCAATGGACGCCCGCGGCCACGCGCGCAAGGCCCGTAAGGAACGAGAGGGCGAGAAACCAGCTCCCCCACCTGCGGTTCGTGAAGAAAAGCGCCGTGCCAAGCGCGAAGAGAAGCGCCATGTGGCCCGAAGGAAACGAGCCGGAGCCGTTCGTAAGAAGCGGTTCGAATAAGAGCGCTTCGTACGGCCGCGGGCGATCGTAGAAAAAACGAACAACCTCCGTGAGAATGCCGCGCGCGAGGACCACGCCAAGCGCCATTGTGGCGGCGAGATAGACGCGCTCACGCCACCCGAAAACGCGCGTGAACGAGAGAAGCGAACCCGCGATCAGGAAGTACGGCAGATACTGGGATAAAAAAACGATGCCCCAGTCAAGCAATGTCGCTCGATCGGCAAAGAAGTGAAGCGCGGAAAAAACGATCTGGTCGTAGTACATCACCCTTAACGTCGCACGAAGGGCAGGAGGCCAAGAAAGCGGGCGCGTTTGATCGCCTGCGCGAGCCGCCGCTGGTGCTTGGCGCACGTCGAGGAGTACTTCGGGTCGATGATCTTCCCCTGGCCCGAGATGAAGCGCTTCAGAAGCTCCGGGTCCTTATAGTCGACCTCGTTCAGGTTCTGCGAACAGAAGAAGCATTGCATCATATGTTCTGGTAGTTGGTGAATAGTGCTTTAGAACGGAAGATCGTCCGGCCTCGCGTCGGCACCCACTCCGTCAGCTGACGGATTGCCGCTCTCGATCTCGATGGTCGGAATTTCCTCGTGCGGGGCCGCATCAACTCCCTGGCTCTTCTGGGGAGCTCTGAAACCCTGACCGCCTGCGGCCTGCCCAGAGAAGGGGCGCGGCCCGAGCTGGATGCGCTCGGCAACGATCTCGGTCTTGTATCTTTTTACGCCATCCTGCCCATCCCAGGATTGGGTTTGCAGGCGCCCCTCAACGAAGATCATGCTGCCTTTTTTAAGATACTGGTTTATGACCTCGGCTTGCCTGCCGAAAGCGACAACGTTGTGGAATTGGACGTCTTCTCTTTTCTCGCCTTTCTGGTCCTTCCAAACGCGGTTCGTCGCCACGCCGAACGAGGCGACCGCAGTGCCCGAAGGCAGAGCTTTAAGTTCCGGGTCTCTGGTCAGATTGCCTATTAAGAAAACTTTATTGAGGTTCATAGAATTTCTGCGCTCATTGCAGGATCTCTTCAAGGCGCTTCTCGAGCGCTTCGTTGCTCAGGGCCGCTGCGGGTGCCGGTTCCGCTTTTTTCGGTTCTGCCGGGCGCGGGCGCGCTTGGCCGTCTTGCCGACCGGCAGACAAGCCCTCTGGTTTGCTTGCGGGCGCCATCCGCCGTTCATACATTATTCCCTGCGGTTTTGCGATCGGAGGCGTGACCATGAGAAAACGAAGCACGTGCGGATCGAAACGCAGCTCGTGATCGAGTCCGGCTATCGCTTCCGGGTCGAGCCGGAAGTTCAAAGAACCCAAGACCGCCTGCGTCTCTTTTTTGATCGGATAGGCAAGCCGCTGACGCACGAGCGTTCCCTGGCTCGTGATCTCGGCACCGCCCTTTTTGAGCATTGCGATCACCCCAAGGACGTGCTCTTCGCCGCGCGTCAAGAAGGCGAGTTCGTATTCCTTTTTTACGTTTTCTTCTTCCATATACAGGGTAAGGGTATAGGGTGCGGGTTCTGTCGTCAAATTATTCCGTGTCTTCCGCCGCTACGCTCGTTCCGCCGGAGATGTCGGCTGACACGGCACCGCTTTCCGCACCCGCGGCATCTTCCTCGCCGATCGCAAGACCCGTACCGACCGGAATAAGGCGGCCGATGATGACGTTCTCCTTGAGGCCGCGCAGATTATCGCTCTTGCCTTCGCTTGCGGCGTTCACGAGCACCCGGGCCGTCTCCTGGAAGGAGGCGGCGGAAAGGAAGCTCGAGGACGAAAGCGCAACCTTGGTGATGCCCATAAGGAGCTGGACCGCCTTGGCGGGCGTGCCGCCTCCCTTGCGTATCGCGCGATTCACCTCGAGGAACTCGGATTTCTCGACGATATCGCCGGGCACGAAGTCGGAGTCGCCCGCCTCCTTGATGCGCACGCGGCCGAACATCTGGCGGATGATGATCTCGATATGCTTATTGTTGATCGAGGCGCCTTCCGAAAAGTAGATGCGCTGGACCTCGTTCACGATATAACGCTCCACCGCCTGCGCGCCGCGGTATTCGAAGAGCTCCTTTAGGTCGACGTGGCCCTCGGAGAGCTGGTCGCCCCTCTTTACGCGGTCGCCTTCTTTTACGAAAAGCGTCGTCGAGCGGTGCACCGGATACTCGACAAGTTTTGCTTTCTTGCCGTCGGTCTTCAGGGCCATGACCTTCAGAAGGCCGCGCTCCTCGATGCTCCCGATCTCGCCGTCCGCTCCCGCCAAGACCGCCTTGCCCTTGGGAGGCCGGATCTCGAAGAGTTCCTCTACGCGCGGCAAGCCGTGCGTGATATCCGCGCCCGCAACGCCGCCGGTGTGGAAGGTGCGCATCGTAAGCTGGGTGCCCGGCTCGCCGATGGACTGCGCGGCGATGATGCCGACCGCCTCGCCCATCCGTACGGGCTGATTCGCGCCGAGGTCGTAGCCGTAGCACTTCACGCAGACGCCGTAGAGCGTCTTGCAGGAGATCGCCGAGCGCACCTTGACGCTCTCGATCTTCGCCTTGTCGATCGCCTCCGCCGCTTTCGCGTCGATCACTTCGCCCGCCTTGAGAAGCACTTTATTGCCCGCCTTGAGGTCATCGAGCACCGTGCGGGAG
>CAYSDW010000015.1:0-11033 GCA_964429925.1 uncultured Candidatus Saccharibacteria bacterium
GCGAGCAAACTATCGCTTTGGCTTCCAAAAAATCAGGAAGTCCAATTTGGTGCGCCCACCAGGATTCGAACCTGGAACCAACTGCTTAAAAGGCAGCTGCTCTACCATTGAGCTATGGGCGCAGGATATCCTTAATATACCATTGAGTCCCGACGCGCTTCGCGGTCGGGAGGCCGACCGCAAGCGAAGCGTGAGTGCAGCGTCGGCCCTATGGGCGCAGAAATACTCCCTTTCTTACCCCGATTGTAGCACTTTTTCAAGCACCGGCTGGATGCGGTCCGCGATGAGCTTATGTCCCTGGGCATTCGGATGTACCCGCGGTACCGTCTCCGAAACAAGATATTTTCCATTGAAGAGGATCCCCGAAAGGGCGTTCGGCACGTATCCCGCCACCTGCTTTTCCCGGGCAATGCGCGCGAATTCCTCCTCGAACGTGTCGAGAAATTCCGTTGAGAAACCCACCAGGATAACGCGCGCGCCGGCCCGCTGGATACGGTCAACGATCGCGCGGAGATTTTTGAACGTCTCTTCCGCCGGGATCTCCTTGAACTCGCGGCTTGCCCGCAGGATCTGGGCCTGCGTCCGGAAGTGGTCCTGCCGCATAAGAAGCGGCCAAAGGAAATCGTTCCCGCCGAGGAACACGATCACCGCCTTGGGTTTGAGCAGGAGCACGTCCCGCTCAAGGCGCGCCAAAGCGTCTTCCGTGGTATCGCCGGGTATCCCGGCATTCACGATACGCGCCGCAAGGCGCCGAGAGAGCACCGAAACGAAGTTATCCTCGACCGGGATCCCCTGCCCGTACGTGATGCTGTCTCCCAAGGCAACGAGCGTGCCGCCCGCCCCGAGCGTGTGTTGCTCATGCTCTCGGAGCAGGAGCGAAAAAAGCGCCGCGCAAAGAAGAACGAGAACAACGACCAGCTGCGCATCCTGGACTATCATGAGAGCTCGTCCGCAAGGTCTTGAAGCAGCTTCCTCGCTTTCGAGCCGAGTTTCTTCGGCAATTCCACGTCGAGTTCGACCACCATATCCCCGCGTCCGCTCCGGCCGAAGTGCGGCATCCCGCGCCCCTTGAGCCGCACGGGCTCCTTGATGCGTGCGCCCGCAGGCACTTCTGCGCGAAGGACGTCTCCGTCGATCGCAGGGATCTCGAGCGGCGTGCCGAGAAGAAGATCGACGGCGCTTACTTTTTTCGTCACCCAAAGGTCGTCATGCACGCGCCGGAACAAGGAATGCGGCTTCACCCCGATGCGCACATAAAGATCGCCGTCGCCCGCGCCGCGCTCCCCCGCTTCGCCTTGCCCCGACACTTTGAGTACCTGGCCGCCCTCCACGCCGGGATGGATATCGATGACCACTTTGCGCACGCCGCGGATCCTGCCTCCTCCGGAGCATGCCGCGCAGACCCGTTTGGGAACCTCGCCCGTTCCATGGCATTTTTCGCATGCGCGTACCTGCGAAAAGTTGCCGAAAAACGTTCGTTTGGCCTCGCGGATCTCTCCCCGGCCGGCGCAGGTCGCGCACTTTTCCGTGCCGGAGCGCGCATCATGGCCCAGGCCGCCGCATACATCGCAGCGAACGGGCGCGGTATAGGAGATCTCCCGCCGGCCGCCGCGGAACGCCTCCTCGAGGGTCACCTCAAGCGCGTATTCAAGGTCCGCGCCGCGATGATAGGTGCGGCGGCGCTCGCGTCCGCCGATGCCGCCGAAGAACGATTCGAATATCTCGCCCAAGTCGCCAAGATCCCCGAAATTCGCCTCGAACCCGCCGAAGCCGCCGGGGATGCCTCCCTCGGGCACGGCGCCGAAGCGGTCATAGGCCGTCCGTTTTTCCCTGTTCGAAAGGATCTGGTAGGCCTCGTTGATCTCCTTGAACTTCGTTTCATTCCCGGTCGGCCGGTCAGGATGGTATTCATGCGCGAGCCGGCGGTACGCCTTCTTGATCTCCTCCTCGCCGGCGCTCCGCGGCACGCCCAGAACGTCGTAATAATCTTTGGGCATGGTGAGTAGTTCGCGCCGGGCTACAGGATGATGATCTCTCTGCTGCCGCCCTCGAGCACGATCGTGGCAAAACCGAGCGCGATCAAGATCTCGTAGATGACAAAACCGACCGCGATCGCCGCCCATACGAAAAGGATGCCGAGACCGCGGATCGCAAAGAACATGACCGCCCCGATCCCAAGGAGCGCAAGCTGTTTGCCGCTTTCGCCCAAGCCCGCAAATTTTGCCTGGAATGATTCATAGAGCAGGTCCACGACGCGAGCATCCGGCCGGACCGTGATGCCCAGCAGGCGGGTCGCTTGCACCTCAACTTCCGCGGCCGCGCGGTTCAAGAGTTCGCGCTGTGCCGCCGGCGGCAGGATCTCGAAACCGGGGATCGCTTTTGCCTGGCTCATGGCAAGTTCCGTGACCGCTGTGCGGAACGTACCGGAGAGCGAAACGCCGGGAAAAAACCGTTCCGTAATGCTCGCGCCGGGCAGAACCAGCCGCTCAAAGAGCGGTTGCGAGACCGCAATGCTGCCGCCCTGGGTGCCAAGATAGTACAGCGCAAGAAAGAGCGAGAGGCCTGTTGCGGCCTTCCCGAGCGTAAGACGTGAAATGCGGAAAAAGCGGATCTTGATCCGGTCTTTGAGCTCGCGGTTTCCCGTGAAGTTCCCCCAGATGATCCCGGCAAGCGCCGCGCCTCCACCCGCGAGAGCAAAAGGCGTGAGAACGGGAGCGAGGGGAGCGAGAAGCGCGATGGCATAGGCGGCGTCGAGCGCTGCGGCCTTGCTAAACGATTTCACGAAGAACGTTTGGAGCAGGACGACGACCAAGAGAACCGTGAGCGCGCCCGAAAGGAACCAGAAGTTCGCGTTTGTAGCGGCATCCGCGTAACGCGCGACAAAAAATCCGGAAGCGGCTGCGGCAACGACCCCCAGCGCGCCGAGCGTAATGATCTTTATGAGAGAACGGTCAACTTCCGCTTCGTCCGTTCGTGAATGGCTAAGCAGGTTCTGGTCCATTATCTTCGGGTTCTTTCGCGTCCGGCGTTCCGCCCGCAGGCGGCGCAGTTTGAGTATACATCGCCTGTCCGACTTTCTGAAGCGCGGCCGAAAGTTCCAGAACGGCTTTTTTGATCGCCGCCAGATCCTCTCCGTCCTTGACCCGCTTCACTTCTTCCACGTGTTTCATCACTTCGTCCTTAAGGTCCGGCGCCGTCTTTTCGCCCGCTTCCCGCAACGTCTTCTCCGCGAGATAGATCGCGCTCTCCGCCTGATTGCGAACCTCTGCCGCTTCGCGTTTTGCCGCGTCCTCTGCCGCATGCAAGGCGGCCTCCTTCTTGAGATGCTCAACTTCGTCCTTCGAGAGCGCAGTCGTGGCCTCGATCTTCACCGACTGGCTTTTCCCGGTCGCCCTGTCTTTGGCGGACACCGAGAGGATGCCGTTCGCGTCGATATCGAACGTTACCTCGATCTGCGGCGTACCGCGCGGGGAGGGCGGGATCCCGTCCAAAAGAAACCGCGCCAGCGTCTTGTTGTCGGAAGCCATCGGCCGCTCCCCCTGGAGAACATGCACCTCCACCGACGGCTGGCTGTCCGCCGCCGTCGAGAAGACCTGCATTTTTGAGGTCGGAACGGTAGTGTTCTTCGGGATCATCGGCGTCGCTACGCTTCCCAGTGTTTCGATGCTCAACGTAAGCGGCGTGACGTCGAGGAGCAAGATGTCCTTCACGTCCCCCTGCAAGATCCCCGCCTGCACCGCCGCGCCGACCGCCACGACCTCATCGGGATTAATGTCCTTGTGCGGCTCCTTGCCGAAGAGCGCCTTTACTGCCTCCTGGATCGCCGGCATGCGCGTCTGGCCGCCCACCAGGATAACTTCGTCGATGTCCTCGAGTTTGAAGCCGGCGCCTTTGGGGGGCAGAGCCGTAACAACCTCCTTCGTGATGGCGATCGAACGCTCGATCTCCGCGCGCACAAGTTCCTCGAGCTTCGCGCGCGTAAGTTTCATGAGGAAATGCTTGGGTCCGGAAGCGTCGGAGCTGATGTAGGGCAGGTTCACCTCCGTTTCGACCGCGGTCGAAAGTTCATGCTTGGCGCGTTCGGTCGCCTCTCGAAGACGCTGGAGCGCGAGCGGGTCCTTCCCGATGTCCACCCCTTCGCGTTTCTTGTACTCGGCCACGAGGTGTTCGATGATCTTTTTATCGAAATCGTCGCCGCCCAGGTGCGTGTCGCCGCCGGTCGCTTTCACCTCGACCGTGTCGTCCGCGATATCAAGCACGGAGACGTCGAACGTGCCTCCGCCGAAGTCGTACACCACGATCTGCTCGTTCTTTTTCTTGTTCAGGCCGTACGCCAAGGCCGCCGCCGTCGGCTCGTTCAAGATGCGGCGCACCTTGAGTCCGGCGATCTCGCCGGCGTTCTTGGTCGCCTGCCGCTGGCTGTCGTCGAAATACGCGGGAACGGTGATCACCGCCTCCTCGATCGCCTCTCCGAGCTTTGCCTCCGCGTCCGCCTTGAGTTTCGCCAAGACCATCGCCGCTATCTCCTCCGGCGTGTACCAGCGGTCGCCCATCTCGATCTCCACGCCGCCCGCCGCCGAGGCGCGGATCGCATACGGCAGCCAGGCCTTGTCGTGCTGAACTTCCTGGTCAGAGAACTTCCGCCCGATGAGACGCTTTACCGACGAGATGGTGTTCTTCGGATTGGTAACCGCCTGGCGCTTCGCAAGAAGCCCGACCGCGCGCTCATTCGATTTCGAAAGCGCGACGATCGAGGGAATGGTGCGATTGCCTTCCGCGTTCTCTATCACGCGGGGTTCGCCGCCTTCCGCGACCGCCATTGCCGAGTTCGTCGTTCCGAGATCGATGCCGAGAATTTTTGCCATAGGTTAGATAATAATTTAGTTATTTTGCACTGTCTTAGAAAGATTGACCTTCGCTGCGCGGACGACCCTGCCGTTCAAGAGATAGCCGCATTCCAGCTCCTCCGCGACCGCGCCAGGCGGGGCTCCGGCAGGTACTTCCGCAATCGCCTCGTGCCGTGCGGGATCGAACGCGTCCCCGGGCCGCACCATCATTCGTTCGAGACCGCGCCGCTTCATCATCTCCTCAAGCTGGCCCTGTATCCGCCGCATTCCGGAGGCCGCTTCCTTCTCACCCGCGGCCTCAAGCGCCGCACTGCCGCGATCCAAGCTGTCCAGAACCGCGATCACGTCCCGCACGATATCCTCGTTCCCGAACTTGATGACCTCTTCGAGGCGCTTGAACTCCTCATTCTTGTAGTTCACGAAGTCCGCCTTGGCGCGACGCCATCCGTTCAGATACTCGTCGCGCTCCCGCTCGCACAGCGAGAGTTTCTCCGTAAGTTCGGCGCGCGCCTCGTCTTGCGGACTCTGTGGCGGAGCCGCCGCCTGCGGTTGTTCTTTGTTATCCATGGAAAATGGAGTCATGCAGCAGTTTGAACAGCGAGAGGTTGCGCTGGTAGTCCATCCGTTTCGGTCCCAGCGCCATGAAGAAAAAATTTCCGCCTTCGCCATCGCGATACTCGTCCACGATGACGGCCAAGTGCTCACTTGCCGTGAGCGGACTCCGCTTTCCGATAAAGACGCGCGGCAGGGCATCCTCGCCAAAGAGTTGCGCGGACCGTTCCATGAGCTCCGCGCACCGCTCGCCGATCTGTTCGATGTCGCGCGCGACCTCAGTGAGTTCGCGGTGGCCCGTTGCGGTGAGCTGCTCGAAGAGGTCGTCTAAGCCGCTCTGATAAAGGTCCCCGCTCTCCGGGTCATACCCCACCCCCATAAGGCGCAGGCGGCGCGAAGCGTCGCGGACGAACTCCCGGTATGCTCCCTCGAGAAATTCTTCCGCGAGGGAGCGGCCCCCGCCTCGGGATCGGTCCGCGGGGAGCGCCGCGGCGACACCCGCCTGCCGGCAAGGCAAGCGCTCCACAAAAAGCTCATAACCCTTGTCCGTCGGAACGCGCCCGCCGGAGGTGTGGAGCTGGTCGAGGTAGCCATCCCGCGTAAGGATGCTCAACTCGGCGCGGATCGTCGCAGGACTCACGCCGAAGAGACCCCGCTTCGCAAGCTCCAGAGAACTCACCGGCCGTCCTGAGCGAATGAACTCCCGTACCGCCGCTTCGAGAATTTGTGTGGAACGTTCCCGCATGTGAGACAAGTTCCCAGCTATTCTAAGAAGCTGGCACTCTCAAGTCAAGAGTGCCAATCCTTGCGCGTGCACATTCTATCCACGCGGCATCGTTCCCCCCTGTTCCGTTTCCGCATATAATCAAGACATGACGGCACCGAGCGAGGATGGGAAGAGGGCATTTGATGCACGTTTCCTCCAAGCGCTGAGTGCCGCATAAAAATTCTTATTTTTATGACCATAATCAAGGGAAAGACGACCTGGGTGGACATCCAGAAGCCGAACAAAAAAGACATCGAGCACCTGAGGAAGACCTACAGGTTCCACCCCATCATCCTCGACGAGCTGCTCCAACCCTCCGCGCGCGCCCGCGTGGAGCGCTACGACAACTACCTGTTCATGGTCTATCACCTGCCGGTCTACGACCACGCCCAGAAGACCTCCCGCCGCGCCGAGATCGACGTGCTTATCACTCGGGACACGCTCATCACCGTCCACTACGAGAACCTGGAACCGATCGAGAGCTTGAGCCGCGCGATCCACAATAATCCGCACTTCAAGGAACGGGTGCTCGGCGAAGACAGCGCACGCGTGCTCTACTATCTCATCCAGGAGATCATCAACTTCTCGCTCCGCCAACTTCGCCACGTGCAGGACAAAGTGGAAGCGATCGGCAAAAACCTGTTCAAGGGCCAGGAGGGCGAACTCCTGGAGCGCACCTCGTACGTGAAACGCGATATCCTGGAATACCGCATCATCGCGCGGCCGCAGGAGATGCTCTTGGAGTCGCTCGAGAACGCGAGCAAAGCGTTCTGGGGCGAGAAAACACGCATCTATTTCGCCGACCTTGCCGGCGACTACCTTAAGGTGATCCACGCGCTCGAGAACTACCGCGAGGCGGTCGAGGCCTTCGAGTCCACGAACGCCCAGCTCCTGAACGCCAAGATGAACCACATCATGTCGCGCTTCACCGTGCTCGCCTTCCTTACCTTTCCCCTCATGCTCCTCGTGGGCCTTTTCGACATCGATGCCATCGGCCGCCCCATCATCGGCAAGAGCATATACGACTTCTGGCTCATCTTCGGCGGCGTTATCGCGGTTATTTCGGGAATGACCTACTACTTCAAGCGCCGCGGCTGGCTGTAGAAAGCCGCCCTACGGTTACGCGCGCACGCATCGCCATGGTCCTCTACAACACCCTCTCTCAAAAAAAGGAGCGATTGTTGAAGCCCAAGGGTCGGGCTTTAAAAATGTTCGTATGCGGTCCCACCGTCTACGACGACCCCCACATCGGGAACGCCCGAACCTATCTCGCCTTCGACGCCTTCACCCGCTATCTTAGGAGCCGCGGATGGAAGGTTTTCTATCTCCAGAACATAACCGACATTGACGACAAGATCATCGCCCGCGCGAGCGAAGAGGGCATTCCCGCGGCAAAGATCGCTCGCCGCTACGAACGGGTTTACCTGCGGAACATGCGCGACCTCGGCATCTCCTCGGTCGACCGCTATGCGCGCGCGACCGACTTTATTCCCGAGATCGTGCGGCAGATAAAGACGCTCCTCCGCCGCCGGCATGCCTACCTCATTCCCGGAGACGGCTATTACTTCGACCTCTCCACCTTCCCCGACTACGGCAAGCTCGCCCGCCGCACGGCGCTTCAAGCCGAGGACGCGGTCTCCCGCATCGACCTGAGCGCCAAGAAGCGGAACCGCGGCGACTTCGCGCTCTGGAAGTTTCCCCAAGCGGAGGAACCAAGCTGGAAAACCGAATTGGGAGCGGGGCGTCCTGGCTGGCACATCGAGGACACCGCGATCAGCGAGCGTTTCTTCGGGCCGCAGTACGATCTCCATGGCGGCGCGGCCGATCTCAAATTCCCCCACCATGAAGCAGAAATAGCGCAGCAGGAGTCGGCTTCCGGCAAAAAACCCTTCGTCCGGGTCTGGATGCACACCGGCTTCCTTACGGTCGGCGGCCAGAAGATGTCGAAGAGCGCGCACAACTTCGTCACCATCAACGGCTTCCTCGCGCGCTTTCCGGCAGCCGTCCTCCGCCTTATTGTCCTTCAGCACCATTACCGTTCCCCCGTGGACTACTCGGACGCCCTGGCCCAGGGGGCGCAGAAAACGCTCCATAACCTGGAACAGCTCCTCGCGCGCCTCGCGCTCGTAGAAACGGCCGGACCAATGCGGCGCGCGATCGCGCATGCCGCGAAAAACGCCGAAACGAAGTTCTGCGCCGCCCTCGAGGACGATTTCGCCACCCCCCAGGCGCTCTCCGCGCTCTTTGCATTCGCTGGTTTTGTCGAACGCGCCTACCCCTCGCTCCGGAAAAAGGAGGCGCAGCTCTCCGCAGCGACCCTTAAGGAGCACTTCCGGACGCTGGGTCTCGTTCTTGCTCTGCCCTCTGTTCCGAAAGCTGTCCGCGCCCTTGCGGCGCGGAGGGAGAAGATGCGGAAGGGCAAGAATTTCGCGGCCGCCGACACCTTGAGAAAAAAGCTGGAATCCTTAGGATATAGGGTAGACGACACTCCTCACGGCCCGCTTATCACTCCATGGCAGTAAAAAAGAACACCATAAAACTTCCGCCGCAGAACATTGAGGCCGAGCAGTCGGTCTTGGGCGCTCTGGTCATTGACGCGAACGCCCTCCTTAAGGTCGTTGACGTTTTAAAAGCGGAGGACTTCTACAAACCGGAGCACCAAAAGATCTATGCGGCCGTAGTAGACCTGTTCGAGGCGCACAAACCCATCGACATTCTTTCGGTCACGAACCGCCTCAAAGAAAAGGACACGTACGGCGCCGCCGGGGGGTCCTCCTATCTCGCCCAGCTCGTGGAGAGCGTGCCCACCGCCGCTCATGTCGCGCATTATGCGCAAATTGTCCGCGAAAAACGCGTTCTGCGCGATCTTATCACCGCCTCGAGCGAGATCACCGATTCCGCATTCTCGCCCACGGAAGACATGGAGCAGATGCTCGACACGGTGGAGCAAAGGATATTTTCCATTTCGCAGAGATCCTCGCAAAAAAAACTCGGCTACCTCCCCGACCGCCTTCCCGAATACATCGAGGAATTCGAGAAGAGGCAGAGTCCGGATGCCCAGCTTCGAGGAGTTCAAACCGGCTTCGGCAAGCTCGACAACCTCCTCTTGGGGCTGCAGCCCTCCGACTTCATCGTCTTGGGGGCGCGGCCGTCGGTAGGCAAAACATCGTTCGCGCTGGATGTCGCGCGGCATGCGGCGATCAAGAGCGGCAAGACCGTCGGGATCTTTTCGCTCGAGATGTCCGAGGGTCAGATCTTCGACCGCCTTGTCGCTGCGGAATCCCATGTTCCGCTCTGGCGCATTCGTGCCGGAAGGGTTAAAGAAGATGCGCACTTTCGCTTCCTGCAAGAAACATTCGACCGGCTCTCCCGCGCGACCATTTACATCGACGATACCGCCGCCCCGAACGTCATGCAGATCCGCTCCATGGCGCGGCGCCTGCAGATCGAGCACGGCCTGGACTTTCTCATCATCGACTACCTGCAGCTCATCACGCCCCGGGAAGGAAGAGAGATGAGCATGGTGCAGCAGGTCACGGAGATCTCGCGAAACCTGAAATCCCTGGCACGCGAGCTGAACGTTCCGGTGCTCGCGCTCTCCCAGCTTTCTCGCGGCATCGAACAGCGCGGCGGAAGCCCTAAACTCTCCGATCTTCGCGAATCGGGCTCCATCGAGCAGGATGCCGACGTGGTGCTCTTTCTCCACAAGGAGGCGGATCCGACCAAGCAGGAAAACATCGTGCAGATAATCGTCGCCAAGCACCGGAACGGCGCGACTGGCGTCGCGGAACTCGTGTTCGAACAGGATTACGCAACATTCTTAAACCCGTCGGGCCCGGGCTACGAAAGCCAAGCCGCGCCGCTCACCTGATGGCGCCTCTCACGCCGAACGCGATCAAGGCGTTCATCGACCGCGTCGCCAAGCTTCCCGGGATCGGGCCGCGCCAGGCGACGCGCCTTGCCTTCTACCTGGTCGGCCAGGGCAAGGATGCCATCCATGCACTCGCCAAGGCCGTCGCGGACATAGAGAAGCTCAAGGTCTGCGCACGCTGCTACTCCATTCATGATGCTTCGGGCGACCGTTGCGGCATCTGTACCGACCCCAAACGCGACCAGAGCATCATCGCCGTCGTCGAAAAGGAAACCGACCTCATCTCGATCGAGCGCACGAGGCGTTTTCACGGCCGCTACCTGGTCCTGGGCGAACTTCAGAAGATCGGGGCGCTCGATACGGAGAAAAAGCTCCGTGTGAAGTCGCTCATCCACTGGATCGAAAAAGAGCTCTCCGGCAAAGCCAAGGAGATCGTTCTCGCGCTCTCTCCCACGGCCGCCGGCGACCTGAACGCCTCGCTTCTCGCCAAAGAATTCCGGCCGTACGCGGAGCGCCTCACCCGGCTTGGGCGCGGCATCCCGACCGGCGGCGAAATAGAGTTCGCCGACGAAGAAACGCTCACGAGCGCTTTGGAGCGCCGCTCATAAATAAAGAGCATCTCCCTTAGGAGATGCTCTTTATTTCGATTTCCGCATAGTGCTGGCGATGGCCGGCCTTTTTCCGATAGCGCGTCTTCGAATGGTATTTGAAGACGACTCCCTTTCTGCCGCGCCCCGCCTTGGCGAGCACCGCCTCTACTTTCGCTCCGGGAACATAGGGCGAACCGAACTCGATGGAACCCTCCCTCGAGCGCAAAAGAACGCGGTCAAAAACCACGTTGTCTCCTGCGGCCTCGGGCAGCTTCTCTACGCGAAGCTTCTGCCCCGGCTCGACCCGATATTGCTTTCCTCCCGTTTCGATGATCGCGAACGTCATACTTACAGGTTGACAGACATGATAGCGAACGAGGCGATCAAAATCAAGAGCGAAAACGCAA
>CAYSDW010000016.1:0-6880 GCA_964429925.1 uncultured Candidatus Saccharibacteria bacterium
CGTTAAGCGTGTGGTTGATGATATCTGCGCGCGCGGCTATCGCGCAGAGGGGATTGCCGCCGATGTTGGCAACGAGGGGGAGGTTCTCGCGCTGATAGAGCAGATCATAAAAACGGCCGGGCACCTTGACGTCGTGGTCAACAATGCCGCGTCCCGCCCATTCGAAAACGTCGCCGCCGCAGTTAATGAAGCGTCGCTCCGGAACGCGCTCAAGATCAATGTTGCCGGAGCGTTTAACGTCGCAAGAATTGCCGCCGAGGCGATGAAAGAACAAAAAGGCGGCTCGATCATTAATATCTCTTCTACGGCCGCGGTCGACGGATCGGACATTGCCGGACTCGACTACGGCGTATCGAAAGGAGCAACTCTTGCGCTTACCAGGGGGTTGGCAAGGCAGTTCGGAGGTTCCGGCATCCGGGTGAACGCGGTGATCCCGCGCTTTGTACAGACGGAACGGAAAAGAAACGTCGATGAGCTTCTTGATGCCGCGACGCGATCTTCCTTTTTAAAGCGTTGTTCCTTGCCCCGCGAAGTAGCGTCCGTATGTCTTTTTCTCGCATCGGACATGGCGTCTTATGTGACCGGTGAGGTGATAGCGCTCGGAGGGTTCCTAAAGCCGACCATTGATCTGTGACCATGTTTTCTTTCTTTAAAAAACCGACGCTCATGGACATCGAGGAGATCGCGGTAAAGCGGGCGATCTGCAGCGTCGTTGAAAAGAGGACCCATTACGGATTTTCCGGCCACCCGCACGTCCGCGAGCTCGAAGGAAAACTTTCGGAACGCCTCGGCGGCCTTCCGGTGCTCGGCGTCGGGAGCGGCACTGACGCCCTTATTCTTGCCCTGCGCGCGTTGGGCGTTGGACCCGGCGACGAGGTCATCGTTCCCGCGTTCAGTTTTATCTCGACGGCCGCCTGTGTGCCATGGGTGGGAGCAAAGGCGGTGTTCGCCGACATCCGACGGGACGACTATGCGATGGACCCCGGCGAGGTCAAGAAAAACATAACCCCTAAGACCAAAGCAGTGCTTGTTGCGCATCTTTTCGGCCAGCCGGCAACGGGAACGGCGGAGATCCTCGCCATCGCCAAGGCGCACGGTCTTCCGGTCATTGAAGATGCCGCTCAATCGTTCGGGGCGGAACTGCGCATCGAGGGAGCGTGGAAGCAGGTTGGCGCCATCGGGGACATCGGTTGTTTGAGCTTTTCTTCCACGAAACCGTTCGCCGCGCCGGGCAACGGCGGCGCGGTCATTGTGCGGGACAAGGCGCTCCATGAAGAGGTCGACCGAATGCGCTTTTACGGCGCCCGCGAGCATTACCGCGATTATCCCATTGCCGGGATCAACTGCAAGATCCATGACATGCAGGCCGCCGCCTTGCTCGCAAAGCTCAATTTTTTCGATCACTGGCTTGCGCATCGCACAACGATAGCGGCCTCCTACACGAAAATGCTCGCCGGCGTCGGCGACCTCGTCCTGCCGCGGGAGCTTCCGGGAAGCCGACGGACGTGGTATCGGTACGTCGTCCGGACGCGGCATGAGCGCGATCATCTTTTCCATGAGCTGGTCACGGCTGCGGGTCCTTCCCCGACGCTTCACCCGGCGCTCAATTATCCGGTTCCCCTCCCGTACTTCGGGATGTTCCGGCATCTTGGCCATAAGCCCGGCGACTTTCCGGTCGCGGACGAAGTATCGCGCGAAGTGATCTCCCTGCCCATCACTAATTACGTCTCTGCGGCGAACGCCAGGCGCACGGGAGATGTGATCAGAGAGTTTTTTGCGCGCAGCATGCGCTCTGTTTGAGGTGGCGGTCGCGCGTGTCTTTACGATCGAAGCAGAAACCACCGCCGCCGACCCGACTTCGCGAGGTTTCGCGCGGCGGTGGCGATCTTTTCTGCGGTTGGGAGAAAGAGCAGTTCGCGTTTCGTTGGCGGCAGCCCGACATTGTGTGCTGCTAAGCGCTCGATCCGTAAGGAGGGAACCCGCTGTATGACTTCCGCCGCTATCTCCCCGCCGACGCCTC
Organism: uncultured Candidatus Saccharibacteria bacterium; assembly: GCA_964429925.1. GTDB lineage: Bacteria > Patescibacteriota > Minisyncoccia > UBA6257 > CAYSDW01 > CAYSDW01. The sequence continues at coordinate 2,021 of CAYSDW010000016.1, forward strand.
CGCGCTCCATGTCTTCTTCAACAATAAGAAGGCGCCCGGTTTTCCGAACGGATGCGACGAGCGGCTCGATGCGGAGCGGGTGAAGCGTTTCAAGTGAGATCACTTCTGCGCTGACGCCCTCTTCTTGGAGTGCTCGTGCAGCGGCGAGCGCCTGATGGGTCAGGTATGACCAGGATACGATCGTCACGTCGTTTCCCGGCTTGAATATGGCCGAAGTCCCGAACGGAACCGTATACGCTCCCTCCGGGACGCGGCCGCGAATGTCATAGAGCCGTTTATGTTCAAAAAAAATTGTCGGGAACTCGGCGCGAAGCGCCGTTTTCAAAAGGCCCTTTGCATAGTAGGGAATGCTCGGCGTGGCGATCGCGAGATTCGGAATGTGCAGAAGAAGCGCCAGAAGTGATGCGCCAAGTTCTGCGCCCTTTTCGCCATATCCTTCGTGACTAAGCCGAATGGTAATGCCGGGTCCTGCCTCTTCGCCCATGCGGTACCGCCAATTGCCGATCTCAAAAATATCGCTCATCATGAGCGTGATGAACGTGCTGTAGTCCATCTGCACCGCAGGCTTGAAGCCGGCCAGATTCATCCCCAGCGCGATGCCTCCGAGCATCTCCTCGACGAGCGGCAGATGGTTCATGATCCTGCCGGGGAACTTCTTTTCGCATTCTGCGAGCAAGGAGATCCCGCTTTTTGATTCCCGAATGTCCTCACCGATGACGATGAGCCGCGGATTCTCTGCCAGTTCTTCCTCGAACGCCTCCCGGATCGCTTCTTTGTAGGGAATTTCTCGATTATTCATGGAAAACCGAATACAGTTCGTTCTCGGGAACTGGACTTGAGGCTTCTGCCCTCATGAACGCCTCGTCAACTGCGTTTTTTGCGTTCTGTTCGCATTGCTCGATATCGGCATCAGGAATCTGGAGTTCCCGCAACGCCTTCGCGAACCGGTTGAGCGGATCCTCACCGGTCGGGATCATTGCCGTCAAAAACGGTTCGGCGCTGTAGCGCACCGCATGCGGCGGAAAACGCCTCTCTGCGATCTCAAAAAGATAAGGCTTCGCGCTCTCGCGAACGAAGGCCACGGCCCGCTCTGCGCGTTCGTACAAGGCAAGCGGTTCTGCGGAGCTTGCGGTTTCAGCTTGAACGGCGTACCCCTGCGCCCGTTCCGCTATGGTCGGCGTAGAAGACGTATCGCGAGTCGTGGATTCGATCGAAACGCCGTCATTGTGGCAGACAAAGAGCAAAGGCAGATCCAAGAGCGAGGCAAGATTGAGGGCGCTGCCGAAGGTGCTTCGCGATGCCGTACCATCGCCGAAGAACTGAACGACGATGCCCGGCTCTCCCTTTATTTTTTTTGCAAGCGCAAGTCCGACGGCGATGGAGAAGTTTATCCCCAGTATGATGCTCGTGCCGTAAATGTTGTGAGAAATGTTTTGGGGGAGCGTCGTGGTGTAGATGCGTTTCGAGGGGCCTGCTTTTTTGCCGCGAAGCAACGCGACAAGATCATCAAGCGGCATGCCCTTCTGGATCACCGCTGCATAGTCGCGATAGTGAGGAACGAGGTAATCGTCATGGAGCAATAACCCAGCGACAAGTGCCTGCCCGATCTCCGTGCCGATGCCGCTGAAAAAACCCTGCATCCGTGCGCCGTCGCGGAAATATGCCTGCTGGAGCCGTTCGTCCAGAAGGCGGGCCGTGTGGCAGGTTTCGTAGATGGAAAGAAGTCGTAGTTTGTTCATGCGTCGGCGTTAGAGGGCATACCAGTCAACGGCGGAAATGCGCCACCGCTCCGAATGCACGAGATGGAACACGCGCCCGGAGGTTTTTTTGAATGCGCCGCTGCCCCAGGTCAGCATGCCGCTCGCTCGCGCTTTCGTTCCGTTCGTGCCGACGCTGATGAGCGCGTCGTCCAAAAACATGTCGTCGAAGGAGATATCTAGTCGGCGTTTGAGGGCATGCACCTCCTCGGGGGTGTAACTTGCTTCGCCAAGCGCTGTGGAGCGGATCCTTGCGTCTGCGGTGAAATAATCGTGCGTGTGGTCATGCGGCGGGCCGTTCACGTCCCGCATGAACTCTTCGATAACGGCGGCTATCTCCTGCTCGTCTGCCGTTGCGGGGTTCTCGCGAAAATGCACAAAATCCTTCCTGGTCTTTCTTAAAAAGAATTCAAGGATTATCGACATGGAATGGGGAGGGTTGCTGTGTTAATTCTTTCGGCGCGCAACTCATAATGGGCAGAAATCTCCCGAATGGCTGGTCGGTCGTATAGGCCCGTTCGGTGATATAAAAATATTCGGTTATCAACCGCACGAGTTCTGTTTCGGACGCGCACACCCACCATCGGTCGCCGGGAAGTCCGTTGTTTTTCAAATGCCGTATGGCGTCTCGCACCATGCTCCGCGCTCGCCGTGCGCCCCCCTTCGTTGCACAAAGATCATCGAGAACCGTCCATGCGCCGTACAGATTATTCAAGCGCAAGGGTCGGTCGTAGGTACATGCAAGCGCCATGTTCGCGATCGCCTGCACCTTTTCTTGTCGCGACAGGAAGGGGGCGTCGATGCGTAGCTTTGCCTCGCTCGGCAAATGTTTCGGGAGAAAGTCGGGGTTGGTGAAGCTAAAACGAGAAACGAATTTTCCCGTGCCGGCGCAGATCCGACTCACCTTCCTAAGGAATCCCTCTTCCTTCCCGGGCGGGAACTGGTTTAAGACCAGATCGCCGAGAACGATATCGAAATAGCCGTCAGGAAAGGGCAGGGAGAGCCAGTCGCCGACGACCTGCTGTTCGCTTCGGGGATCTGCCGTTGTCAGGTATTTTGTCGCTTCTTTGATGCAGGTCGGCGATCGGTCCGCTACCACGACGTCATGTCCCGCGACAAGATCTCGAAGCTCCGGCGTCGGTCCGAGGACGAGAACTTTTTTCCTTTGCGTGATCGGTCCGACGAGTTTTTTATAGATCTCGAGCTCTCGAGGACTCGGCCTGGTCAGCCTTTGTTCTTTGTCCCAATGCTTGTATCTGTCCTCGAAACTTTTGCCCCACGTTACAACCGGATCAAATTGTGCAAAGGAAGCGGCGGCTCTTTCGGGGGAAGCCGTTTTCGCGGTCAATTTCGCACGAATGGTACGGAAGAAACCCATCATGGGGAGAGCATTCACAGTATATCACCGTAATTGACGCGAAGGGCGCATCCAGTATCATGAGAAGCGCTTGCGCGCTCCAGCGCGCCTGCTCGTATGGGAAAACTCGCAACGGCGATCTTGAACTTCTCGCTGCGGTTGCCGGGAACGCTTGGCGACCGGCTGCGGGAGGATTGGATGCGGGAATATTTTCAGGAATTTGCCCGCCAGCCGACGCTTGGCGCCGATGCCGTACCGCCGGAGGCCAGGGCTGTTCTTTTTTTTCTCCAGAACGAGGCAGGCGTGGCGTTCGAGCGTGCGTGGGGGCGCGCGCATGGCCTGCCCGTTTTTTATTTCGGCATTGGACAGCGGTGGATACGGGGAGTGAAGGGGCAGGTACACATCATGGGTTGCAGCACGGACCGCAGTTTGGGGCACGCCATGTTCACTGCCGTCATCGAGTTCCTCGAGCGCTTTGTTCTGTCGGTGCGTTCTGCCGGGCGGAGCGGCGACCCCTTCGATTTCCGCGCCGCCCTCGCGCGATCTGCGTTGTTCCGTCCGAACAGAACGGCGCCGATCGCTCCGATGTTCCGCCGTGAGGCGCCGCGCATCGACTGGTGGGTTCCCGGCCGCTCATTGTTTTCCGGAGAAGCGGTGCTTCTGCCTGCGCAGAAGGTATTGTGGGATCCGGATTTCACGGAGCGCTCCGGAGAGCCGCGGATATGCGAACAGAACACCTCAGGCGCCGCTGCGGGGAGAACGGCAAGCGACGCAAAGGTGTTCGGGATATGCGAGCTTGTTGAGCGCGATGCCCTGTTGCTCCATTGGCTCAAGAAGATCTCGCCGCCGCGCATTTTGCCAGAGAGCGTTCGCGACCCGGAGATAGATTTCCTTGTCGAGGAGGCGCGGAGCCGCGGCCTTGAACCGCATCTTCTGGACATAACGACGGACATTCCCGTGCCGGCGTACATGGCGGTGTTCGTCAAGAAGGAGCCGCCGACGGCATTTCGCGGGTTTAGCGCCAATCTTGACCCTCGTTCGGCGATGAAGCGGGCTCTCTATGAGGCGTGGGGAAGTTATATCTTCAATACGCTTCTTCCCAACGATCTCGATGACCCCATCCTTGCCCGCTACCGGGTTTGGCTGCAGCCGTCGTCGTTCCGTCATTTTACGTTCCTCTTGAAAGGTCCGGTGGTCAGTTTCCGCGGGCTTGCTACGCCCGTTGCGAACGAACTGGAAACGCTCTTGGCGATATTTCGCGCTCGCGGGCCGGCCTACGAGTTGTACTGGCACGAGTCCCGCCATCCGATCCTCGAGCGGTTGGGATTGCATATCGGGAAAGCCGTAAGCGCAGGACTCATTCCGTTGTACTTCTTCGAGGAGAACGCGAAGTTCGCGCTTTCGCATCCGCGTCTTCGCAGCGCCAAGCTCAACCCCTATCCGCATCCGTTCGGATGATGACTATGAAATTGTGCCATCTCGCCCATCTGAAGAAGGAAGCGCTGGATGAACTGCACTTCGCGTTGTGGGCGCGTGTACATACCCTGCCGCGCGCTTTTATCGAATGGTGGCAGGGGAGGGAACTGCGGCGTCTCGTTTCCTTTGCCTACGAACATTCGCCGGTCTACCAGGATCTCTGGCGCGCATGCGGCATAGAGCCGCGGGATGTTCGTTCTCTGGGCGATATCCGGAAGCTGCCCATCACCGCGAAAGCGATGTTCAAAGAGCGGCCGTCCCAGGTGCTTC
>CAYSDW010000016.1:6890-10880 GCA_964429925.1 uncultured Candidatus Saccharibacteria bacterium
AAAGAAACATCCGGCTCCACCGGAGAGCCGTTCCGGTTTCCCGTTCCCGCGCATGGGCGTCTCGCGAACCGCAGAAGGTCGTTCTACGAATACCGGTTTCTTCTCTGGCGCGGGAATCCGCTCTACTACCTCTTCGATCACCTCAAAAGCGCGCGCATCGACGAAGAACCGGTGCCGTATGAATTCTCGCTCACGAGAGAGGAACTCCGCAGAGACCCTGCGGGCGTGTGCCAAGCGTTGCGGCAGTTCGGCGCGGACGTGGTGCGGGGAACCCCGACGTCGCTCTTCGAGCTTGCCGAATACGCGGCGCGTCTGCCCGAAGCGCATCGCCCCCATCCCCGGTTCATTGTTTCCGCGAGCGAGATGCTCACGCCCGCGGTGCGCGATTTTATCGTCGACACGCTCACGGGGGAGCTTTACAATTCCTATGGCATTGAGGAGGTCGGTGGCGTCGGTATCGAGTGTCGAATGCACGACGGATTTCACGTCCATGAAGAATCCATCCTTGTCGAGATCGTCGATGAGGATGGGCGCGTACTTTCGCCGGGGACGGCCGGCCGCGTTATCGTTACCCGCTTTGACAAGAACCAGATACTGCCGTTCATTCGCTATGATACGGGGGATCGCGGAATGATACTCGGTGCATCCTGCCCCTGCGGACTTCGCACCCGTCGCCTCTCTATCAGTGGCAGAGCAGGCGGATTCATGACGATCGGTTCGAGGCGGTTCCATAATTTCGAGTTCGAATTCGCCCTGAACCCCTTTAGCGCGAATATCGTGCGCTATCAACTTGCAAAAATCGGGCAGGCGCGGGTGGAGCTCCGGATCATTCCGGGAACCGCGTTCTCGCCGGTTGTCGCGGAGAAAATGCGGAGAATCTTCCAAGAAAAGTTCGGCATCGCGCCGCGCATAATGGTCGTTCACTCCCTGCCTGCGACGCCGGCCGGCAAAACTCCTACCGTAATCGATGAAACGGGAAGATAAAACGGCGCTCATCACGGGCGCTTCGGGCGGCATTGGCCGGGAGATCGCACGGGAACTTGCCAAAAGGGGCTATCGCCTCGCGCTCGCGTATCGGAGCAACAAACGCGCCGCGGAGCGGCTGGCGGGAGCGTGCGCGCGGCTCGGCGCGCCCGAGGCGTTCACCGTTCGTTGCGATATCCGGAACGAGCGGAGCGTCCGCGGGGCGGCGCGGAAAACCGTGCGGCGTTTCGGGAGGGTCTCCGTTCTCGTCAACAACGCTGGCGTGAACGTCATGAAGCCATTGCGCAAGCAGTCGTTCCGTGAGATCGATGCGCAGCTCGATATAAACCTGGGAGGTCTGATAAAGTTGACGAAGATGCTGCTGCCCCATATCGATGGAACGATCATTAATATAGCGAGTCGGGCCGGGAAAATAGCGAAACCATCCATGACGGTGTACTGCGCGACGAAATTCGGCGTGCGCGGATTTACGCAGTCCCTCGCGCTGGAACATCCGGCGCTCCGCGTGCTCTCCGTCAATCCCGACAGGGTTGCCACGCGCATGGTCGGCTTCCAGGGCCGTCCGCCGCGGGATGTCGCGCGCGTTGTTGCCGATTTGCTCGACGGGAAGCGCAGGGCGGCCTCCGGAAGCGACGTCGACCTGTGGAAAGTTCTGCCCGACAAAGAAGGCCGTTAATTGCTGGTTCCCGCGAGGATCGTACAGGCCTCTACAATGGCGGATTCATCCGGAAGAATGGATCTGACGTTATCCGGCTCGTAGTAGCGCGGCACATTTTTTGAAGCGAGCCTTTGAACGCGGCATCGCGGGAGGGCCTCGTGGATCTGCGCGCTGATCTCAGCGCCGATCCCGCCTCGAAGAAAATCTTCTTCGACGATGAGCACTTTGTTCGTTTTTTTTGCTGAAGCGATGACGGTTTCCCGGTCCCATGGCTGCAGCGTCTGGAGCGAGATGACCTCGGCATTGATGCCCGCTTCACCCAATGTTTCTGTTGCTCTTGTCGCAAGCAGCGTCGAAAATTGCCAAGAAACTATCGTGAGATCGTTGCCAGATCTGCAGACAACGGCCGAAGGAAACGGCAAGGTGTATTCGTGATCGGGAATCATCTCCTCCCGCTCGTAGATCCCGGGGACCTTGTCTTCGATGAACAACACGGGCCGGTTTGCTCGGATGGCTGATTTCAGCAACCCTTTCGCGTGGTATGCGAACGCCGGTGCGGCGATCCACAGGTTTGGAAGATGGAAAAAGGAAGAAAAGAGCGCGACGTCAAGTTCGGTTCCGATCTTCGGGTAACCAAAGTGGCCGACTCTCACGACAACTCCGGGGCCGTTTTCCTCCATCATGCGATAGCGCCATGTTGCGAGCCGGTAGAGTTCGGAGAAGGCGAGCGTAAGAAAAGAGGAATGGTTGAACTGCACGATCGGTTTCAATCCGCCGAGATTCATCCCGAGACCGATCCCGCAGAGCATCTCCTCTACATGCGGCATCCGGGTAACGATCCTACCGGGGAATTTCTCCGCGAGGCCGGCGAGAGAGGGCTGCACTTCGCGCGAGAGGCGAACGTCATCGCCTACTACGACGACAGCTGGATCGCGGGAGAGCTCTTCTTCGAGCGCCTCAACCACCGCATCTTTAAAGCTTACACTTCTCTTACTCATGATAGATAGAAAGAAACTCATCCGCGGAAACCGGCTCTGCGGACTCCGCCCCGTCTCGTGCGGCGCGTATAGCCCGGTCCGCTTCGGCGCGCGCCTCGGCAAGCGCCGAGGGAGCGGCGCCGCATCGCGTAATTTCTTTTTCGAAATAGGCGAGCGGATCCCTGCCCTCGGGGATCGCTGCCGCCAGAAAAGATTTCTTGGCGTAGAACGTGGATTGCGGAGCAAAACGCTCCTCTATAATTTCCAAAAGAAAGGGCTCTCGGCGTTCGCGGACTCTTGCGACGCTCTCTTTGGCGCGCTCGCACAATGCAAGCGGCTTGGTTATGTGCAGAGTTGCGGATGCGACGTTAAATCCCGATCCGCGCTCCGCGATCGTCGGCGTGGCCGAGGTTTCACGAATGTCGGCGTCCAACGACGTGCCGTCGTTTTCGCAGACAAAGAGCAGTGGCAACTCCCAGATCGCCGCGAGATTGAGGGCGCTCCCGAATGTTGTGCGCGAGGCCTCTCCGTCCCCGAAGAACAGGACAACAATGCCGGACTCTTGCTTTATTTTTTTTGCGAAGGCAAGGCCGACGGCTGTCGAGAAATTCGATCCAAGAAGCAGGCTGGAGCCGAAGATGTTGCGTTCCCTATCGTGAAACAGAGAGTTGTCTCCGAGGCCTTTCGCGAGGCCGGTCTTCTTCCGAAGAACTTCCGCAAAGATACGTTCGGGGTTTATGCCCTTTCCGAGCAGAGCGGCGTATCCCCGATAGCGCGTGATGAGGAAGTCCTCGTTGTGCAGGAAACACGCGACCGCGCTCTCGCAGAGTTCGTTGCCGATCGCGGAGTGCAGCGAGCGGACAATCCCGTCATGACTCTTCCATTCCGGATCGCCGTAGTAGCAGTTTTGAAGCTCTTCGTCGAGACGCCGACTCTTCAAGCAGTTCGCGTAAATTTTCAGAAGTTCGCCGGCGGACGGATTCATGGAACTGATTGCGTTTTGGAAATCGCGATGGTAAGGTTTTCTTGGTTCATGCGCGTCGTGAGTGCGTTGCGTCAGCTCACTCATTGTATTCTCCGGGAATGCTCTGTCAATCATTTCATGTTCGATTTTTATAGAAATAAATCCGCGGCTGTTCTCGAAGAAGGCGCGGTGAGGAAGGCGCTGGAGAGAGCGGTTGACGAGCGGACATATTACGGATCCGCCGGACATCCCAACGTGAAGAAGTTGGAGGAAGCGCTGGCGGAACAATTCGACGACCGGCGAGCACTCTGCGTGAACAGCGGCACCGACGCCCTCATTCTCGCGCTCAAACTTCTGGGCGTCGGTCCCGGAGATGAGGTGGTCGTTCCTGCGTTCAGCTACATTTC
>CAYSDW010000017.1:0-10689 GCA_964429925.1 uncultured Candidatus Saccharibacteria bacterium
TTCGTATGTAGCGGAGGAACTCCTCAATGACAAACTCTTTCACATAATCGGTCGTCAGCTTTCCAAGCCCGCGCGCATCCTCTTCCAAGAGCTCATTCAGCTTTAAAATCCAAAACGGCTTCTCGCGAGAACCAAACATGCCTGCGTTTCTGAATACGTAAATGTCGAAGTGGTTATTCCCCCCGGTTTCATATTCATGCGCGTTATCTCCCTCATGTTGGTCGTTGGACTGATAGCTGTGAATCTGGATATTCTGGAAAGGCCCCTGTTGGATGTTGTGGTATTCATGTTTTACTCTCCCGTTTCCTTTATAAAGATCGCGACCCGGCCTCAGCCATACCCGCCGCGAAAACGTGTTATGGAGGATATTGAGAGAAATCGTGCAGATATTTTCATGTTTCCTTAAAAGCCGGATGATGGAGAAGGCATCCATTTCCCCGAAGGTTCCGCAACGCTCTTCGAGAGCCCCCTCGCCCCATTTTCGCACCTTCAAGTATTCTTTTCCGAAATAGGCGCGGTAATTTTCCTCCCGAAATTGTTTGAAAAATCCTTTGGGCTGAAGAAAAGACGACACTACTTCCGCGGTATCGGCCTCCTTGCCTTGTATAAGACCCGCTTTGTAGTACTGGTATGCGGCGTCAAACCCGTGATAACCGCTGTGGGAGCATCCTCCGTACCCCTGGCAATACGGATGGTAAATCTGCCTTACTATCTCGGCGGGAAGCCTCCATTGCCCGTCCGCGTGGTACAGCTGAATCGAGGTGACTGGAGCATCAAATTTTTGCTTTGCCTCCTGGACGAGTTGGACTACTTTTTTGAATCCCGTGTGATAGCGTCTCTGGACATTGATGGAAAAAATAGTCTTTTTCTTCCGCTGAAGATTTTCGTACGCACGGATAAGATCCAGGTAATCCTCCCATATCCCGACCGCCGCCCGCATATCGCTTACCACGTTCTCCCTCGTGGAGATCGGCTTGTCCATGAGGATATTCAAGCCGCGTGAAAGCGCCCACCGCGCATACGGCACGTGGACTAGCGGCTCCGTGGCAATGATTACCCCGTTGATGCGCTCTTTCGCAACACGATCGTTAAGAGCTTTTTGGAGGGTTCCCGGAAGGCCGCGCTTCGGCAAGAACGGATCAATATACATCATCGGCAAACCGAACGAGCGGTCCGCCAAATATTTCTCTATCTCCCCCCGTTTCTCCTTCAAGTCGACTCCGAACTTTATACTGACCTTGTATTTCCTCTTGTAGCGTTCGAGGGTCGGCACATAGATCCTCCTCGCGTGGGGCCCGATACCGACAATAAGGAGATTGACGTCCTTCATGCGCGGATTATACTATGCCGTCCGACCACTCTCTGCGCCAATCTGTTTGTGGGAGCTTCCCTATAAGCACACAGGGTTCTGACCTCCGGTTTTTATGGAAATACATTTGGCCGAGAGCCATTCTTTCTGCACATGTAGATCCTATTGCTCTCGAGCGAATATTCGTCGCGCCCAAAAATTCATCGCCGTTCTTGCACCCGATGACACACCCAACCCGATGACCTAGATCGGAAAACGTGCCCCGGGCTGCCAGTCGAGCCTTTCTGAGAAGGCGAAGCTCTTCCTTAGTTAAAGAAGAACGGTCAACTACTTCCATGGTTCTGGTTCTTTTTGTAATCCGCCTCCGCCTTTTCGGTGAACTCTTTGAGTTCCTCGTCCGTCATCAGTTTTACTCCAAGCTCCTTAGCAACCGAGAAGATCTTCTTTTCCGCGTCGTCCTTTTGGCTCGCCTCTCCAATCATCACTTCGAGCTCAAGGTGGTGTCCCCAAATTTCGCTCCACTTGAGCGCCAACTCCACCCCTTGGTAAATATAGTTGTGTCTCCTTTGGAAAGAATGCATGTGATCTCCCGTTTCGAGCGCAGTAAAAATTTGCGCCACCTTCTCAAAATGTTCTTGGCCGACAGGAACTTCGATCTCCTCGAAATCGCTGCCCTTGCCGATCTTATTTAGCTTCAAGACTATCTTCGCGCTCTTTTTCGAAATGTTGTCAACCACCTTGAGGAGTTTGTCTGAGAACAGGAAGAAATAGACATCTTTGTCGTCTTCGCCAAGGTTTTCGGCATTTGAATAAAGGAATTTTTTGAGTTCCTCATACTTTCCCTCGTTGAAACGAGAGCGGAATTCTATTTCGACGCTGCGCGCCTTGTTTTCCTGCTTCATAATCTCCCAGGACACCGTTTACACAAGTTTTGGCATAAAATACTTTGTTTGTAAAGATTAAAGAGTAGGCCCCGGTCCGCTTGAAGCGGCCGGGGCCGGAATTGCCGAATTACGTTACGGCGCCGATGAAGGCGAGGCCGGCGATCTTGGTCCAGGGGACCAGGGTGCCGACCGGCAGTACACCGCCGTAGTTCTCGAACGGAATCACAAGCTGGGACCGGGAGAGCGCCTCGATGCGAGAGAAGGCCTCGAGGGACTTCTCCTGCATGCGGAGCGGCGGAAGCACCGCTACATACTCCCCGCCCTCGATGAGGAAGGTGCCGTGCCGCGTGGTGGCGGTGAAGACCGCCTCGCGCGGGTCCGGCATGCCCGGATAGTTGAGGTAAGAGACGAGAATGGTGGGACGCGCGGCGCCACGTACCATCTCCTCGGAAGTCGCGGCGCCGCCCTCCATCACGAGATGGAGCGGGAGCGCATTGGCCTCGAGTTCGTCGCCGAACGGCGTGCCGTTCGCGTGGCCGGTCGAAACGGTCCCCGCCTTCTTGGCGGTCGCGCCGTCCCAGACCACGCTCTTCGCAACTCCCCGCTCGATGAGCGGCATGATACCGCGGTCGCGCCCTTCGGCATCGAAGGGCAATGGGAGGGTACCCGGAGAGGACCAGTCGTCCGTGAGCGTGAAACGCTCGCCGGTTATCCTGGATCCCATCTTCCCGGTCATGAAGCTCGATTCCTCGACCACCGAAAGGCCGGAGAAGCCGAACGTCGAGAACCAGTTCAGCCACTCGGCCATCGCATCGGGCGCGATGATCGCGTCGAAACGAATGTATTTTGCCCCGTCCGCGAAAGGATTCGCGAACGGAAGCCGCCTCTGAAGGTCAGCCCATTCGATCGCCTCATCGATGATCCGGGCGCCGTCGATCTTCGCGACGCTCGAGGACGAGCGCGATGCGAACGCGGAAATGAGCCGCCCGTCCTCCCTCTTGCCCGCAACCACAAGGTGGCACGAAGCGAGCGCGAACGGGTGATAGCGGAAGAGACCCTGAGTGTTCCCGACCGCGATCTCGCCCTGACCCGTGAAGAACCGCGCCGAAGCCGTGAAACCGGCAAGCGCGGCCATTCGGTGAGCCCGGGAGAAGAAATCGGCCTTCCGGTCGAGAGCTCCTGCCGCGGTCTCGCGGTCAATGTTCTCGATGGAGGCGTTTTTCACCTCTTCCGGGCCAACCAGGTCAGGGATGTGGGGGTTTGAGGGCACGAGGGGCAGCATCTCCGCCGCCGCCTCGATGGCCTTCTCGATCGCAGAGTCGTTCGCCTCCCCCAGGGAGACGGAAACGGCCTTCTGGTCGGCCCCGATGAGCGAAATGACGAGCCCCGCGTCGTGTCCGTGAGCCGCGTAGGTCACGTTCCCCCTCGCGGACCGCATCGTCTCCTCGTGTGAGGAAGCCCAGCGAACAAGGCCTTGCAGGCCCTTCGAAACGATTTTTCCACACGTTCTCCCCAGGAGGGATTCGAGTGCCTGCCTTCCCAAGAGCATCATGCTCACCTCCCCTTGCGGTTATAGACGCGGACGCCCGTAAAGAGCGCCGGAGAAGAGCCGTGCCCGGTGGACATGACCTGTCCCGGGAGCCCCTTCCCGCAGTTCGGGAAGTTCACGACGTCCCAGTGCCGCTCGTCCGCCACGCCGGCGCACGAATGCCAGAATTTGGAGTTGTCTCCGGTGTAGCCGGGGTGCTTGAGGAGCCGGCCCGGCTTGCCGTCCACGATCTCCCGCGCAGCGGAGAGCGAAAAGTCGAAGTTCTTCCGATCCTCGCTCATGCTCCAGGAGACGGTGTTCGTAAGAATGACGCCGCGCTTCACCCGGGAGACGAGTTCCTCGAAGGGAACACTGCCGGGAAGGAGCGAGGCGTTCGTCATGCGCACCAACGGCACGCGACTGAACGAACCGGCGCGCGCCGTGCCGTTCGAGTCCTTGAAATAGCGGCGACCCAGAAGAGCGTTCAGCTGCGGAACGGTCTCCCGGGAGGTCATCATGTTCTTATAGATACCGTCCTCGACGAGATAGACCTTCTGGCCCGGCGTCCCCTCGTCGTCGAAGGCAAAGGTGCCGTAGCCGCCGGGCATGGTCGCGTCGGAGACGAGGTTCACGTGCTCCGAACCGAAGCGGTAGCCGCCGATCTCGGCAAAGTGCCGGGAAAGGAAGGTGCCGCCGATATAGGTCTCTTCGTAAGCCATGAGCCGGTCGCCTTCGAAGCCATGGCACGTCTCGTGGACGTGGAGCCCCAGGTGATCCGGCATGATGATGACATCCGTCTCGCCCTCCGGACACTCGGGAGCGGAGAGAAGCTCCTCGGCTTCCGAGGCAGCCTTGCGCGCAGCAGAGAGAACATCCGTGTTGCGCGCCATCTCGTAACCGCCGATGAAGTGCTTTCCGTCGAACCCCCACGGGGTCATCGCATGTACCTCCGTACCGTCGGATGCCGTGGCGGAGACGAGCACGTTCCCGCCGCGCAAATTCTGACGGATCCGGGTGATGCCGACGCCCCGTTCGAACGAGGCGAACATCTCATCTCTCGCCCAGAAGCTCATTGCCGATTTCCTGACGATGAGCTTCTTTGCCGATTCGGCCATTGCCGCATCCCACGTAAGAAGAAGCGCGAGCTTCTCCTCGAGAGGGACGGAGAACGCGTCCTCCTCCCACGGACTGTGGTAGAGGAAAACCGTATTGCCGGGAGGCATCTCGCGCGGGGCGAGAACCAGAGGAACGGTGCGTCCCCTGCTGCCTGCGGCCGCAAACGCGACCGCCTTCCGGAACGCGGCCGAGAGGCCGTCCGAAAGTGTCGCATCCGACCCATCGAGACCGGCACCGGAGGCAAACCCCCAAGCCCCCTTGGGCGAGAGGATCCGGATGCCAAAGCCGCTTACCTCGGAGCGATTGACGCCCTCCACAATGCCGTTCTTCACGGCCAGGCCCTCCCTCTTTTCGGATACGAGCACCCGGATATCGCCGTAGGCGACGTCGGGACTCCTCCGCATAAGGGTGACAGCCTCACCGACGAAGCGGTCGAGGTCCATATGAGTTCCTCCCTGCCTGCCGGTAGGCAAGCTTTTGATTCCGTTCGGAAATCAAATTACTGCCCCTACCCTACTCGTGGACGGAAAACCAGTCAAGAAAAAAGGAAGCGCTCCGAAGACAAGGGTCTTGGAGCGCAATCACGGTTTGGAACGGAGAATCACGAGCGGGGTCCCTTCGGGCGCAAAGTACCGCTTCCGAAGCGCCTCGGCGCGCTTCACGTCGAGACGCTTGAGCGCCGCAAGCGACTTTAGGGCGTTCATGCCGTTCACCTCGAGGTCGTAGAGGAAGTCGGCGGAACGCTCGGGGCTCGAAATGAGGTCCACGTACTCCTCAAGCAGGGCTTCCTTTTTGCGCTCGAGGTCGCGGGGCCGAACCCGAAACCGCTCGATCTCGCGACGGAGAAGCGCGATGACCTGGTCGAAGCGCTTTGCTTCGCACGTGCCGCGGAGCACCCAGTGATTCACGAGATAGCTCGCGGAAAAACTGAAGCCCACGCCGTAGACCAGACCGCGCCGGTAGCGAAGCGCATGGTTCAGCCGGTCCTCGAGAAGGCCTCCGATGACGCTCAAGATAACGCTCTCGTTCGACGAGAAACGCTGCATCGCCTTTCCAAGCGCGAAGTAGGCGTTCCGAAGCCCGGGCCGGACCGTGACGAACGGGGCGTCGAACGACGCCTCGGGAACGCCGACGGCGGGCCGCCGGAATCTCGTTCGGGGCGCGCTCTTCGAGGCGAACAAGTCCGCCGCCTGGGCGCACACCTCTTCATGGGAAAGCGTTTCGGAGACGACGACCAAGATAAGGTTCGCCGTCACGAAGTACCTCCGCCAGTAGCGAAGCAGGAGCGACTTCGTGAGGCCGTCGCGCACGCTCGCGAACTCTTCGGCGAACGACTGCACGACATTCGCCTTGGGATAGAGCGTCTGGAGGAACAGATTCTCCAGGTAGACCTCGGGGTCGTCGAAGTGCTCCCCAAGCTCCACGAGCACTGCGCGCCGCTCGCGCTCGAGCGCGTCGAAGCGCGGCTCTCGCAGCTGCGAAACGAGCTTGGCGAACTTCTTCTTGAACTTCCGTTCCGTGACCGTCGCCACGACCGCCTTCACCTGCGTCACCGAGGTCTCGGCGCCGACGTCGTCCACCGACGCCGTGCCGCGATACGGCACCGCGAGCAGATGCTCGAGAAGATGAAAAAGCTCCGGCGGGCCGAAGAACGAGCCGCCGCGCCGCGTGCCGAGCACGAGATAGGCGAGGCCGTGCGTCTTCATCCGCTTTGTGAGAACGATGAGGCCGTTCGGGAGCGTCGTGCGTTCGTAGGACAAGAGCTCGACGAGGTGTTTCATCTGCTCGTCGGCGTGGCCAGCCATAGCGTTCACCCCCTTTTTCGCTCTCAAAAATCAAGGTGCCAACTGCCACCACTATACTCTATGTCTAAAAAAGTTGAAGCCCCCTCACCCTTCGGAAGGGTGAGGGGGCAGAATCAAACGAGCTAATCGGGAAGAACGAGGCCGTGGGCCTTCGTGACTCGCCGGAGAAGCGTGAGCATCTCCGTGAGCTCCTCGGGGGTCGTGGTCACCGCCGGCATGAGACGGATGTAACGCTCGCCGCGCTCCTCCGACCCGGCACCCAAGAGAATGAGCGCCACGGGCTCGAGCTTGGCGGCCGCGTCGACGATCGCGTCGCGCTGGGCCTTGCTCTTGCACTCGATGCGCCGCATGAGGCCGAGACCTTTCGGCGCCACGCGGGAGAGCGTCGCGATGTTCTCTTCGATGGCACCATGGTCGAGCTCCTCGAGGAGCTCGATGTTCTCGAGCGCGATCGCGCACGCCTCCGAATCGACGCCGGTATTGGAGTTCCGGCCCGGCTTCATGTCGAGATCGGCGCGGAAGACCGACGCCGCGAGCGAATGCGAGGGGCAGAGCGACTTGCCGAGCGAGATGACGTCCGGCACGATGCCGTACCACTCGCTCGCGAACATCTTCCCCGTGCGCATGAAGCCCGTCTGCACCTCGTCCATGACGATGATGCAGCCCATGTCCTGGAACGCGAGGAGCATGTCCGGCAGACAGATCATGCAGGCGACGTTGATGCCGCCCTCGCCCTGCACCGCCTCAGCGAAGAAGACGCGCGGCCGGTCCTTGGCGTAGGTATCGCGCAGCCAGCGCGAACCATTGTCCGCGAGCAGGCTCCGCCGGTACCATAGGCACTCGTGGCCCGTTTCCGGAAACGGCAGGAACTTCGGCCGATCGGCCCCGGGAACGAACCCTTTCCACTGCACCGACTTCGAGGAGGTGAATCGCAGCGCACCGCGCGAGCGGCCGTGGAAACTTCCGGCGAACGCGAAGTCCGTTCCCTCCGGCCTCATCTCGAGCGCGAGCTTGATCGCGTGCTCGTTCGCCTCGGCGCCGCCGCGCCCCATGAAGACCTTCTTCGGGAATGCGCCCGGCGTGATGCGGCAGAGCTCGCGCTTCAGAAGCGCGGCGAGCGGATGCGGAAAGTCGTGGTCGGGAATGTTCGAGATCTCGTTCGCGGCGAACCAGCGCTTCACGGCCGCGATGCGGTCGTCATGCTGGCCGATGTTCTTCGAACCGACGCCGGAAGAAAAGTCGTACGCCTTCCGGCCGTCCCAGCCCTGGAGCAGCGGCCCCTTGCCGCGCCACTGGACGAAACCGTTGTCGAACTGCGTCGAACGCGCGGAGTATTCCCGCGACATCGTGAGGATCTCATCCTGCGACATCTTCGAGAGCTCTTCCCACCATCTCATCGCGTCATCCTCCTAAATCAACAATAAATTATCGAGTTCTGCCCGAACTATATACGCGAACGCATTAAAAAGTCAAAGAAGTCAAATATTTTTATAATGGTGAATCGTATGAGCGCCGGAATCATCGAAAATTATCCCCACGAAATCAAGCCGCCAACCGGCATCGCCATGCAACAGATGCTGATTTTCATTCGTGAAAAATCCAGCGATCCTTCTGAACTTTCTCATTTTCGAACTGCTCATCTGGTCTTCCGGCATGAATTCGGCAAATGCTTCCGAATTGCCGTATTGCCGAATAGTTTTCACCTCTGCAAACACAAGAGTTCTATCGGTGTCTCTCACAACGATATCAATTTCTCCAAACTTGTTTCGCACGTTGCGAAACAACACTGCGAAACCGTTGTTTTTCAGAAACTCGCATGCGATATCCTCGCCAAGTTTTCCGGTTTCTGATCTTTTATTCATTGTTTCATGTCAAACTCAAAAAACTGTTCCCCGGCTATACATTATGCTAGTATAAAACGTGAAACATTTGGTAAACATCTCATACAACTATATTCGGGGCCTTATCGACGGAGAGGGATGTTTTAGTTTTTGCAGCGCACCGGGTAAAGGAAGAAAAGTTTTGATTCCAGCATTTATATTAAGAATGTCAATTCGTGATAGAGAGCTTATTGAAATGGTAAGGGATGCGCTTGGTTTAAAAAACAAAGTTCATACCTACAATTACCGGGGGAAAGATGGTTACAATAGGCAACCCCAAGCGGTTCTTATAGTTCGAGATCTTGGGGCCCTTCGCAGGACCATAGTACCTCTCTTTCACAAAAAACTTATTGGCTATAAAGGGAAGCAATTCGAGGTATGGATCGAGAGGATAGGCAATGACCCCCTAGTTCCGGAGAACTACAAAATAATCTACCGCCTCCATAAAACCGGCTTCTATGACTCCGACAGACGCTTCTCATAGAAAGTGGACAGAAAGTTTCATGTTAAACGCCCAAATCGTTAAACCCTTGTTTTACGCTGTTTTTCGACTGTGAAACATTTGCGATGTTTCACAGTGATAACAGTTAGCCGGTGCGCGCTCGAGGGATCGAACCCCGGACCTACTCGGTGTAAACGAGTCGCTCTACCACTGAGCTAAGCGCGCCGTTCCTTCACATTGTATCAGGGAACGAGGGGGTGGGGCTACGGAGTTGCGCTATACTGTGAAGCGACAGCTCCGCACCGGATACATTGTAAAATATCGAGAATATTGTATAATATTTCTCATGGAAGGAATCAAATCTATGGAAATCCGCACACATGAAATTTCGGCGACGGAACGCGAACAGGGGGTCGAAAAACTGGCCGCTGAATATCGCGCCGCATACAAAGATTACTCGCGCATGGCCTCGCTTCTCGTGAACGAGGGCGAGTTCAACGAGCTTTTCGAACAAGAGAAACAAAGAATAGCGGAGCACTCCGTTCCGGTGGAGAATTCCGCCGTCGAAATGTGGAAGTTCGCGAATAAAGAGGGGAAGCTGGAGCGCTTCCGTTATCCGGAAGCGGAAGCCGGTGATCTTGTCCACGGCACGAATTGGGAACGCCTTGCCGCAGCGGCGGCGGAACCTCTGAAACTCTTGAAGGCCATGCCTGCCGATTTTGGCGACGGCATATGGGGAGTTGAGAAACCGGAAGGCGGAACGGTACCGCTTTCCGACATTCGCTACGGCCGCGGCAAGTCGCAGGGCAAGGAGGATTTCCCGGTGGCAGTCCGTGTCCAGAGTCACGTGCTGCGTTACATCGAGAGCCGCGAAAAGAAAACGGGCAACAAGCGCTATATCCGCGGCGCGGGAAACCTCAAGACGGAAAGTTACATCTCGGGCGCAGCGGGACAAGGGTTGCCTCTGCTCTTCGCGGAATTCGGCATGCCGGACGGCAGATGGCATACGCTTCCCGATCTGCTCAACCTTCCTGAGATCCGGTCTAAGATGGAAGCGCGAGCAGAGCGGCGGGCAAAAAAGTAAAAAGGATCAAGAACGAACTGCGCCCACCCCGAAAAGGGTGGGCGCGAAAGAACGATCAGCTGTCGAAGATGCTGCGCGGCCGGAACGCGAGCTTGTTCTGGATCGCGAGCGCGAGGAGCACCGTGCCGGTGCCGCCCGCGAAGAGGACCGCGCCGTAGCCCGTGAGAGTGAAGAGCATGAGCATCTTCCACCCCATGACGAGCGAGCCCGCGGCGCCCATGGTCATCCCGAAGAGCAGGAACCCTTCGATGATGCGCGCCTCGAGCGTCATCACCTTGCGGTCGCGGATCAGGGTCCAGAGGAGCAGCATGCAGAGCAGGACTGCGAGCACCTGGATCGTCATCATCGGTTGCCTCCGTTCGCAAGATATCGGCAAAACTGCTGCCGATTAGCTTACAATAAGTTTATAAAAAAGTCAAGTTGTGGGCGCGCTAGGATTCGAACCTAGAACCGGTCGCGTATAAGACGACTGCTCTACCATTGAGCTACGCGCCCGCTTTCACTAGAAGCGTAAAACGAAAACGCCCCGCCGTACAACCGGCGGGGCTAATCAATGTGCCAAAGAAGATCACGAAGGCGCGGAAGGGTGAGGTCGGCGCCGTGCGCTTCCCATACCACGCGGTCCTTGAGAACGCCATGGA
>CAYSDW010000018.1:0-2339 GCA_964429925.1 uncultured Candidatus Saccharibacteria bacterium
CGACGTTCGCGAGGATGCGGAAGCGGGGAGCGTCCACCACCGCGATCGACGTGTCGTCGCAACTGGTCTCGATTGCCAATATTCGCATTGCTCCTATACTACGGAGCAGCAGCTTACTTGTAAATTGCACAGCGAAAGGGAGGGAGAGCCGTGAGAGCGATAGCGTGCACGCAAAGGGTGCTGGCTGCGGCGGTCTGCGCCGCGATGATCCTTGCCGTTGCTCCGGCGGCGGCCATTGAATTTCCGAAGGTCCCCAATCCGTTCAAGGGAGAGAAGGCGCCCAAGGGGAGCGGCTACGTGGCGCTCACGTTCGACGATGGTCCCAAGCCGCCAGTACTCTGGGGCTTCGATCTGCAGACCAAGAAGCCCTCGCGCTTTCCGGGACTTCTCGATCTTCTCGACAAGCACGGCATCAAGGCGACGTTCTTCATGATGGGCTGGCGGCTCGTGCCGCCTGCGCCGCCCGAGATGCGCCAAGCCGCTCTCGAGGTCAACGCGCGCGGCCACCAGATCGAGAACCATACCTACGGCCATGGCGCGTTCCGCGCAATGGCGCGGCGGTACGGCGAGGAGTGGGTGCTCGGGGACATCGAGAGGGCATCGCGCGCGATCGAAGAGCTCACCGGCCGCCGGCCGTACTTCGTACGGCCGCCCGAGTGGAGCATCTGGAAGGAGCTTCGCGAGAAGATCGAGATCGACCCCGCGACGGGCGAACGGCGCTATCGCGTGGTGACGAAGTCCGTCGGGGACATCGCGGAGCCCCCGCTCTACGCGGACGTGGACACGGAGGACTACCGCCACTACGAGCTTGACCGCGCGAAGAGGCCGTCCTGCTACCTCACGGATTGCGTGAAGGCGAAGATCAAGGAGCGCGAGCGGCAGGGCCTCCGCGGCCACGTGCTCGTCTTCCACGAGTTGCCGCTCTCCGTCGAGGCGCTCGAGGACCTCATTCCGTGGCTCGCGAAACGCGGCTACACGTTCGTAACGCTCGGTTCCTACGTGTCGATCGCGGCGAACGGAGGGATGGAGTAATGCTCACGCGCAGGCAGTTCCTCGCCGGTTGCGCCGCGCTCGCGGCTCTGCCGCAGCGGGTAGCCGCCGAAACCGGCGACGACATCCGTGCCGCCTATCTCTCGAGCGGACAGCTCGAGAACCCGGCGAAGATCCGCGAACTTGCCCGTCTCATCGAGGAGACGGAGTTGAACGCCCTCGTCATCGACGTGAAGGACAGCAAGGTCCTTCTCGAGCCGAGACATCTTTCGACGCTTCGCTTCTTCAAAGAGCGCGGGGTCTATGTGATCGGCCGGCTCATCACCTTCCAGGACTCGCGTCTCGCACTCGACCGCAAAGACCTTGCGGTGCGGAGCGCGGACGGTGGTCTCTTTCTCGACGGGAATTCCAAGTGGCGCCGCTACTGGGTTGACCCGGCCGCGAAGGAGGCGCAGGACTGGAACATCGCGATCGCGAAGCGCGTGATCGACGCTGGCGTGGACGAAGTGAACTTCGACTACATCCGCTTCCCGCACCAATCGAAGCTCGTCTACCCGCACTGGGACCGGTCGCTCCCGAAGCACGCCGTGATGGAAGAGTTCTTCGCGCGGCTGCGCGGGGAGCTCGACCTCCACATGGCGAAGCGCGGCGCGCGCGCTAAGCTCTCGATCGACGTCTACGGCTACGTCTACCTGAACGGAATCGAGCCGGGCGTCGGCCAGCGCCTCCTCGGCGCGGCGAAATACTTCGACGTCGTGGCGCCCATGGCGTATCCCTCGCATTACTCCTGTGGCGAGTTCGGAGTAAAGGACCCGAATCTTCATCCGGCGCTCGTCTACGACCGCACGCTTCGGGCGGGGCTCGAAACGCTTCGCGCGGCCGGCCTCACGGCGGCGACGCGGCCGTGGGTCCAGGACTTCAGCGTCCCGAACATCTACGGCTGCCGAGACCCCAAGCGCTCCGAAGAGTATGTTGTAAGCGCGAAAGGGAACGTCGTCGTGAAGTACGGCGCTTCTCGCGTCCGCGCCCAGATCGAGGCGGCGCGCACGCTCGGCATCCGCGGTTTCATGCTCTGGAACCCGGAGAACGACTATACCGAGAACGCGCTTCTTCGAAAGAACGATTGAGAGCCCCGCACCACGGGGCTCTGCTTTTTAAGGCCTGCGTTTCCCATTAGTAGCCCCAAGGGGAGTCGAACCCCTGTTCGCAGCTTGAAAAGCTGCTGTCCTAACCGCTAGACGATGGGGCCTTGTTTTCACAATAGAGGAAGTGGCGCGACCAAGTCAAAAGATTTTTCGGCGTGATACAATAAAACCAATGGCGAAACGGACGAGCATTCACGGCTTTTG
>CAYSDW010000018.1:2349-10409 GCA_964429925.1 uncultured Candidatus Saccharibacteria bacterium
CCCTCCCCGCGGTTCAGTGCAGGATGAACCAGTCCAGGCTCACGCCCACGAGCCGATGAAGCGCCTGCGCGACGACCTCTCGCGCGACGAGGCGAAGGTGTATTTCGAGCAGGCGCGGCTCAAGGGTTCGGCGCAGTTCGAGGACGACTACGACCGGCAGTTCACGCTCTTCTACGAGCGCGGTTCCGGTTCGTTCATCCTCACGCGCCGCTAGTACAAGCGCCCAAAGAAGCCCCCGAACGGAAAACTCGGGGGCTCTTTTTGTCTTTGACACGCCGCGCTTTTTCTCGTATGAATAGGGCAGAAGATTAACATTCAGAAGGAGGGTCTCCATGGCTAGGGGAAAGCCCAGCAGCGAACCGCAGGGTTCCGGGAAGAGTTCGGCAGATCTCGGGCGCGAAGTCGAGCGCCTCACTAGTGAACTCGAACGGCTCGAAGGCGAGCTTGCGACCGCGCGCGGGGAAAAGGAACGAGTGGTCGGAGAAAATACCGACCTCCTCGCCGCCGCGAACGGTTTCGACGAGCGGATCGCGCGCCTCATGGGCGAGCTCGACGAGGCGAAGCGCGCCATCACGGCGCTCTTGAACGACCGCCGCGAGTTCATGGGCAAGTTCGAACAGCTGCGCGCCTACGCGGCGCGGCTCCAGGAGCAGATCGAGGAGATCGCGGGCGGCAGGCGGCCCACCATCTACGGCGTCTTCGTGCGCATCACCGATCCGCGTCTGCGGCTTGCGGACGTCTGGATCGCCGGCATGATCAGGCCGGCCATTGTCATGCCCTTCGTGAACCCGCAGGTCCTCACGGCGGGCATGATGGTCGCGCTGAACGCCGAAGGCGGCATCGTGGGCGCGTTCTCCGATTTCCCGCACGTCGGCACCGAGGCGCACTTCGACTCGTGGGTCGACACGGAAGCGGCGGAAGGCGAGCCGAGGCGCTCCTCGCGCCGTCTGCGCGCCGCGAACCACTTCAACACGAAGCAGATCCTGGTCGCCGGCGAGGCGGTGCGAAGCGCGGCTCTGAAGCCCGGCACGCCGCTTTTGGTCGTGGGAGATATCGCGGTCGCCGTGCTCGAGAAGGGAACCGCAGACTCGCTCTTCCTCGAGGAGGTGCCGGACGTCGGCTACGAGAACATCGGCGGCCTCGACGACCAGATCACGGACATCCGCGACCTGCTCGAGAAGCCGCTCCTGAATCCGGAGCAGGCGGTCAAGTTCAAGGTCAAGGTCCCGAAGGGCGTGCTGCTCTACGGCCCGCCCGGCTGCGGCAAGACGATGATCGCGAAGGCGATCGCGCGAGGCCTGGGCGAGCTCTTCGCCGAACGGCTCGGCCGTCCCACGAAGGGCTACTTCATCAGCATCAAGGGTCCGGAGCTGCTCACCATGTGGGTGGGCGAGACGGAGCGGAAGATCCGCGAGGTCTTCGAGACGGCCAAGGAGCACGCCCAAGAGAACCTCGTCGTCGTCTTTTTCGACGAGGGCGATTCGTTCCTGGCACAGCGGCGCTCGGGCGAGTTCAGCAACGTGGACAAGACCATCGTGCCGCAGTTCTGCGCGATGGTGGACGGGCTCGAGGCGCTTAGGAACGTGGTGGTGATCGTGGCGACGAACCGCGCCGATCTCATCGATCCCGCGGTGCTGCGTCCCGGTCGTCTCGACGTGAAGATCGAGGTGAAGCGTCCGGACAAGAAGGGCGCGCGGGACATCTGTCTCAAGTACCTCACGCCGGACCTGCCGTTCCATCCGCGCTACTTCGACCCGGCGAACTACGAGGGCGAGGACTACATCCCGCGCGACCACGCCGGGGCGCCCCGCACGGAGCGGTACGCCATCGGCCGGGAGCCGGCGCGCCTCGTCGAGTATCTCGTCGATCGAGCGGTTTCGTGGCTCTTCACGGAGCTCGACAAGACGAAGTTTCTCAACGTCACTTACGGCGACGGCAAGAGCGAGGTCCTCTACTTCAAGGACTTCATCTCCGGCGCCGTGCTCGAGAACGTCATCACGCGCGCGAAGCGAATGGCGTTCATCCGGTCGCTCACCGATGAGACGACGGGCGTCGAGCTCGCCGATCTCTATCACGCGCTTCAGGCCGAGTTCCGCGAGAACAAGGACCTGCCGAACACCACCCAGGGCGTGGCCGACTGGCTGAAGCTCCAGGGCAAGGGGTCGCGGCAGGTGCTCCAGGTGGTTCCTCTCCTCGAGGAGAGCGGGAAGAAGGCCGAAGTGGAACGAGTGATCAACACCGGTCAGTACCTTTAGAGAAAATTGCGCCCCCCGCATCGTGCGGCGGGGCGCTTCTTATTTTATTGACACGCGAAATGGGGCGGTGAACAATTAAAATCAGCAGCTTCATTTCTTATACAAGGAGAAGGTCACCATGGCTGAGCAGAAGCGCGCAGTGCCTGGGGAGAGCAAGAAGAAGGCCGAGGACGTCCCGGCCCGGACCGGTACGGATGCCGCAAAGGCGGGCGAGCTCGCCAAGAAGGGGAAGAAGATCAAGGAGGACATCGACAAGCTCCTCGACGAGATCGACGACATTCTCGAGGAGAACGCCGACGAGTTCGTGAAGTCCTACGTTCAGCGGGGCGGCGAATAGCCGCCCCCTCGCATCTCCAAAGAAAGGGAGGTGAACCGACAATGGGGACGCGTCACGTTTCCGCGATGGCGCTCGAGGTGGAGTATTCCTTGCGCTACTTTCCGAACGCGGAGACGCTCCGCGCCGGATTCGCGCCGGATGCCGGCCTTTCGCTCGCAGACACGATCGAAGTGCGGCGGAACAAGCTCATCGAACTTTTCATGCGCATGTTCCTCCGTGAGAGCGACGTGTTTCCGCTCGGACCGCGGTTCGGTTTCATGGCGAACGGCGGGCGCAGCTACCTCGACCGGCAGATCTTCGAGATGGCGACGGCCGAGTGTTCGAATCCCCGGGATGTCGCGCGCTATCATATTGCGAACGAGGCTCTTCTCATCCCTCAGATCGCCGCAATGTACGAGCGGCGCGCGCGGGGAGGCCTTCCCTGTTTTCCCGGCGGACGCATCGAGATCTCCAAGAAAACATCGGATTTCCGGGGCGACGACAGCTATGGCTGTCATGAGAACTACCAGATGCGGCGTTTTGAGCCGAAGAGCGCGGAGCTTTTTAGGGAGACGCGTCGGCGCCTGCTCCAGCCGTTCACCCCGTTCCTCATCTCCCGCCAGCCGTTCATCGGGGCGGGGAATCTGACGAACGGAGGCGAGTTCGTTGTTTCGCCGCGCGGCACGATGACGAACACCGTGATCGTGGGCAGCGCCGGACGCGCGAACGGTCGGACGCCGCTCGCCTTCATCCGTCGCGACGGCGACGTGAACACCGAGCGCAGCTCCTCGAGCGACGTGTGCGAGGCGGACTACGCGCGCCTGCAGGTATGCTGTTCCGACGGCAACGTTTCGGGCCGCCAAACCGAGTTCAAGCTCGGCACGACGGCGATCGTGCTTCGGATGATCGAGGAAGGGTATCTTGCCGCGCCGCCCGTCCGTCTTGCGGACCGCAGGGAGGCGATGCGGGCGGTCGCCCGGGACACGACGCTCACCGAGCGGCTTCCGACGCGGAGCGGCGATGCCGTAACCGCGCTCGAACTGAGCCGGCTCTACTTCCTCAAGGCGCGCCGCTTCTTTGAGACGCATCCGATGCACGGCTGGGAAGCCGGCATCATGGCGTTGTGGGAGGAGTGGCTCCGAAAGCTCGCGCGCAACCCCGCGGCGCTCGATACGATTCTCGACTGGCGGATCCTCTTCCGCTTCGTGGAGTCCGAGCTCGAACGCAAGTTCCGGCTCACACTCCGGGAACTCAAGGAGAAGCTCGAGGACCCGGATGACGAAGAGTCGCGGAATGCGGCGCTTCCCATTCTGCGGGCGCTGCAGTGGAAGATATTGAACTACTTCTTCATCTTCGACGCGCGATTCCGCGAGGCGCTTGTCGCGCTCGGCGTGATGGACGAAGGACTGCTCTCGCCGCAGGGGATGGTCGGCGCCGCGGAGTGCCTTGTTCCGCCCGCGGATACCCGTGCCAGCTGGCGCTCGTGGCTCATGCGGTTCTTCAGGAGCCGCGGCATGGAGTCCTCGGTTCTCAACGTCGGCTGGGGACTCATCCAGTTCCTCGATAGTTCGCAGTCGCTCGTTCAGCTCACGAACGAGGACCCACGGAACGCCTCGTATTGCGCCGAGCGGAACGCACCGCTCTCGGACGAACTTCTCCTTAGTATTGTGAATCGATAGGCCCGCCTGCGTCCGTCAACTGACGGACAAAGGCGGGCTTTCCTTATTTAGTACCGAAAGAGGCCGCGCTGGTTTATAATCCTCTCAATGTATCGCTTGCTCGAGGTTTTGCCCGGGACGCTCTCCTGGGCCACGATCGCGCTTATGGTCCTGCTCTCGTGGCTCACGCCGGGGTACGTTGCGGTGTTCATCATTCTGTTCGACATCTACTGGCTCTTGAAGACGGTCTTTTTTTCGATCCATCTGCGCGCGGCG
The DNA here is from genome assembly GCA_964429925.1 of uncultured Candidatus Saccharibacteria bacterium. Lineage (GTDB taxonomy): Bacteria > Patescibacteriota > Minisyncoccia > UBA6257 > CAYSDW01 > CAYSDW01. The sequence continues at coordinate 6,855 of CAYSDW010000018.1, forward strand.
TTCAGAAAAATGCGGGAGAATCTGCGCGTGAACTGGCTTGAGAAACTCAAAGAGGGGCATTTCAGATTCGAAGACGTCCGCCATCTCGTCATCCTGCCGATGGTCGACGAACCCTACGCCCTGGTGCGCGAGTCGTTCGAGACCCTCGCGCGCTCCGAGTACCCAAAGGAAAAGTTTTTGGTCGTGCTCGCGACCGAGGAGCGGGCTCGCAAGCGTTCTCCGGAGATCGCGGAGACCGCGCGGCGGATCGAGGAGGAGTTCGGTTCCCGGTTCGGCGGGTTTCTCACGACGACGCACCCGGACGGCATCCTCGGCGAGATCCCCGGCAAGGGCTCGAACGAAACCTGGGCGGCGAAGCGCGCAAAGGAGGCGCTCGTCGACCCGAACGGCTTGTGTTACGAGAATGTTCTCGTTTCCGTGTTCGACATCGACACGCAGGTTCTGCCGCACTACTTCGGGCGGCTTACCTATATCTTTCTGACCGCAGAGCGCCCGGAGCGCTCGAGCTACCAGCCCGTTCCGCTCTTTACGAACAATATTTACGAGGCGCCGGCGTTAGGGCGCGTCATCTCGTTCTCCGCTACCTTCTGGCACATGACCCAGCAGGCGCGGTCCGAGCAGATCACCACCTTCTCGTCGCACTCGATGCCGATGAAGGCGCTTGTCGAGGTCGGCTACTGGAACACGAACATCGTCTCCGAGGATTCGCAGATCTTCTGGCAATGCTTCCTTCACTACGACGGGGACTGGCGGGTGGAGCCGCTCTTTTACCCCGTCTCGATGGACGCGAACGTCGCGCCAACCTTTTGGAGGACGCTCTGGAACATCTACAAGCAGCAGCGGCGCTGGGCGTGGGGCGCGGAGAACATTCCGTACGCCCTCTCGGGGTTCATTACAAACAAGCGCATTCCTCTCCGCAGCAAGCTCTATTGGAGCTTCAAAAAGCTCGAGGCGTTCTGGTCTTGGGCGACGAACGCCCTCCTTATCTTCGCCTTGGGCTGGCTCCCGGTCATCCTGGGCGGGCAGGCGTTCAACCTTACGCTTCTTTCCTACAGCTTGCCGCAGATCACGCGCTGGGTGATGAACCTCGCCATGCTCGGCATCGCGAGTTCCGCGATCTTGAGCATCGTTCTTCTCCCGCCCAAGCCGAAGTGGCTTAAGCCCTGGCACTACGCGCTCTACGTTCTCCAGTGGGCCCTCATGCCGCTTACGCTCATCTTGTTTGGCGCGCTTCCCGCGCTCGAGGCGCAGACGCGCCTCATGCTTGGCGGAAGATTCAGATTGGGCTTTTGGGTGACGCCCAAGGGGCGTCCCACGGAAGCGGGAAAGGGCTTCGCGTAGCGCCCGCTTACTCGAAGTGCACGGACGCCTTGAACGCGGCGATCTTTTGTTTGAGCGCGGCGTGTTCCGTGAGCGAGGGACTTTCGCGGAGCAGCGCATCGGCGGCCGTTCGCACGTCGCGGATAAGCTCAAGGTTGTTCAAGGAGGCCATGGCGATATCGGGAAGGCCGGTCTGCTTCCCGCCCAGGAACTGCCCGGGGCCCCGGATCGCGAGGTCGCGTTCCGCGAGCTCGAAGCCGTTCTTCGCCTCAAGGAGCGCCTTAAGGCGTCGGGCCGTGCTTTGCGACGAGGACTGGGTGAAGAGCAGGCAGTACGACTGGTGTTCTCCGCGGCCCACGCGGCCGCGGAATTGATAGAGCTGGGCGAGGCCGAAGCGGTCGGCGCTCTCGATCATCATGACGGTGGCGTTCGGGACGTCCACGCCGACCTCGATGACCGAAGTCGAGACGAGAACGTCGTGTTCGCGCCGCTTGAACGCGGCCATGACCGTTTCTTTTTCTTTCGGCTTCATCTTGCCGTGGAGCATCGCGATCCGGAGGTCGGGGAACACCTTTTTTGAAAGTTTCTCGTGTTCTTCTTCGACCGTCCGCACGTCCTGCCAAAGGGCCTGCCTGCCGGTAGGCATGGCTCCGCGGGGGTCTTTTGTTCCCTCTGCGTTCGCGCCTTCGCTTTCGCTTGCCTCGATGCGGGGGCAGATGACGAACGCCTGTCTGCCGCGGCCGATCTCCTCGCGGATGAACGCGTAGGCCTTGGCGCGGTTCTCCGGCGCAACGATCTTGGTAACGATCGGTCGCCGTCCCTTAGGGAGTTCCGTAATGAGCGAAAGGTCGAGATCGCCGAAAAGCGTGAGGGTGAGCGTACGGGGGATCGGCGTCGCGCTCATCGAAAGAAAGTGCGGGAGCGTGTCCTTGCCGCGCACGAGCGCCGCGCGCTGCTCTACGCCGAATCGGTGCTGTTCGTCGATGATGACGAGGCCGAGGTTTTTGAACTCCAGCGAATCCTCGATGAGCGAGTGCGTGCCGAGGACGATGGCGATCGTTCCGTTCGCGATCTCTTTCTTAAGGCGCTGTTTGGTCGGCTGCTCCTCGAGGCCGTCGCCGTAGTGCACCTCCGCGCGGTTCGAAGTAAGAAAGGCGACTGGCGCCTCAAGCGCCGCGAACAAGGTGCGGAAGGTGTGGTAGTGCTGGCTCGCGAGAACCTCGGTCGGCGCCATGAGTGCGACCTGGTAACCGTTCCGCGCGGCAATGAGGGCAGAAAGCGCGGCCAAGACGGTTTTACCCGAACCGACATCTCCCTGGAGCAGGCGGTTCATCGGGACGGGCCGTTTAAGGTCGGCAACGATCTCCATAAGCGCTTTCCGCTGGTCTTCCGTGAGCATAAAGGGCAGGCGCGCGATATCCGCCGCGAGCTCCCCGTCCGTTACGCGGAAGGCGGGCGCCTTTTCACGCGCAAGCCGTCTCTTCTGAAGAAGATTAAAAAGCTGAAGCACAAAGAGGTCTTCGAACGCGAACCGCTTTCGCGCGCCCGTTGCTTCTTCGATCGAGGAAGGAAAGTGGATCGCGCGGAGCGCATCGTTCAGCTCCGGGATGCCGGCTCTCGTTCGGACCGATCCGGGGAGCGGGTCGGTAAGCCGCGGGATCGCCTTTAAGAACGCCTTTACCAAATAGCGGATGCCTTTTGAGGTAAGGCCGCGCGTCTCCGGATAGACCGCGATGAGGCCCGCGGTATGGGTTGTCTCCCCGCTGCGCGTGCCGAGGAGCTCGAATGCGGGACTCGAAAAATAGAGCCCTTTGTCGGATTCCAGGACCTTACCCGCCAAGCTCACGAACTTTCCCTGGCGCAGGGCGTGGGCGACGTAGGACTGGTTGAACCAGACCGCGCGCATGCTGCCGGTTTCGTCGCCGACGAGCGCCTCGGTGACCGTCATGCGCCGCCGCCAGCTCCGGCGCGTGCCGATCTCCTGCACAACGCCCTGGACGGTCGCGTGCTGGTTCGGCTGGAGTTCGGCGATCGGATAGATCTTCGAGAAATCCTCGTAACGGACCGGAAGATGCCACAGTGCGTCGCGCACCGTTTCAAGGCCGAGCCGTTTGAGCCGCGGCACAAAGCGCGGCGGAAGCCCTTTAATGTCAGCGAGCGCGGTCTCGAGTTTGAACATCGGTGCATCCAGGAGGACTCGAACCTCCAACCGTCTCCTTAAGAGGGAGCTGCTCT
>CAYSDW010000019.1:0-10262 GCA_964429925.1 uncultured Candidatus Saccharibacteria bacterium
GAACCACATCGACATCTATAAGCGGACGCTCTTGAACAAGCGGTGAACAAAGCACATACCCCCTACACAACGCTCCTTGAGGACCTGAAGCGCGCGCATGGGAACGGCCGGCTTGCGCACGGCTATATTTTTTTCGGGGAAGACGCCGCTGGCCGCCGGGCCGCCGCGGAGGCGCTTGCCGCGTTCCTGGAACACGGTACGTTCACGGCGGAAGGTCACCGCTTAAAGCGGGATCCCGCCAAAGGCGGTGAAATTCTCTCCGAGCGGCTCCTGGTGGGGCCGGACGCGGAGGGTACGATCGGTATCGACGCCGTCCGCCGCGCGCAGGAGTTTCTGTGGCAGACGCCGCAGGCGAGTTCGCGCCGCCTCGTGGTCTTCGATGCCGCGGAATGCTTGACCGACCAAGCGGAACACGCGCTCTTGAAGATCGCGGAAGAGCCGCCGGCGCACGGCCTTCTCATTATCCAGGCGCACGATCCAGGGCGTCTCTTGCCCACCATCCAGTCCCGCTTCCAGAAGCTGCATTTCGGGAACGGAGAGGCGTTCGCGGCCCTGCCCAAGGAGGCGGAGGCCTACGCGAAAAAGTTCCTCGCCGCGGCTCCGAGGGGCCGCAGCGGAATGATCCAGGAACTTTTGGACGACGACAGCGATTTTCTGGCGCCGGACAAGGACGCGCGAGTGAGCCTTTTTCTCTCCGCGCTTATGCGCGAACTGCGCGCGAATGTCAAAAAAAACGCGCCGCTCCTCCGGCTCATCTTGCAGAAAGAGGCGCTTCTGGCACAATATAATGTTAATAAGCGGCTTCAGCTCGAAGTGATAAATAATGCGCTATAACTAACCGCCATGGAAAAGGCAGTTGCCGTCATCATGTTCACGGTGTTTCTCGGGATCGCGCTCTATGCGCTGCCGCTCTTTGTCGCTGCGCCTGTCGGCATCTCCCGGTCCTCCGGCGTCTTGGCGGTTTCGATGGACGGTGGAGTAAGCTTCGCGCCCGCTGCGCTCCACGCGCCCCGGAACCCCGACATCATCGTCATCGACTCGCAGCCCGCGGGAAGTCTTTTATTTGCCGGTTCAACCGGCGGACTCCTGGTCTCCAAGGACGGCGGGAAAAACTGGTATCAGTGGAACGACCTCGAAAAGCAGATCGATGACCGCACGGCGGTCTACGACATCATGAGAAACCCGAGCCGGCCCGGCGAGGCCTATGTTGCGGCATTCGGTCGCGGCACAGGCGCCGTGTACCGTACGACCGACAACTTCTTCACGCTCGCCAAAATCTGGGACGCTGCCGAGAAGGCGCCCTATGCCCTCGCAGCCGATGGCGCATACCTTTACCTGGGTCTCTCGGATGGCCGCGTGCTGCGCTACCGCTTCTCGGACGGTCAGTTCCAAAGCATCGCCGTGTTGGGCTCGCCGGTCGTCGACATCGATGTGCGCGGGAACGGCGCGACCGTGTACGCCGCAACCAAGTCACGCGGCATCTTCGCGAGTTTCGACGGCGGCACATCCTTCGCCCAGCTTAAAGGCGATCTTAGCTCCTACCCGGGCGCGATGAAGGTTGCTGCGGTGGCGCCCGACACGTCGGCGGTGAGCCGCGTCTACGCGGCTTCGTTCACCGGCCTCTTGCGGTCGGATGACGCCGGCGCGTCCTGGCTCGTGGTCTCGAGCGTCATTCCGCCCTCCTCGCCCGTTTCCGCTCTCGAGGTGCGGAGCGACGGCCGCGTGTTCGCCGGCGCAGGGGAGAAGCTCTATATCAGCGACGACCGTGGCGCGAGCTGGAAGATCGTTACGCCGCTCACAACGGGCCGCAAACTTTCCGCCATCGACGTTCTCCCGGACGGGCATACGGTGGTGGTGGGAACGGCAGCGGAGTAACGTATACTTGAGATAGATAATGGACGATATCGTGAAGAATCTCGAGGCGCAGGCGAAGGACGCCGTTTCCAAGGTAAAACAGGATTTTCTTGGCGTCCGCACCAATCGCCCGACGACCGAGCCGGTTTCGAACATCCAGGTCGAATACTACGGCCAGATGCTGCCCCTGCGGCAGCTCGGTTCGATCGCCATCATTCCGCCCCGCGAGATCGCGATCACGCTCTGGGACAAGAACGCGGTTGGTCCGGCCGAAAAGGCCATTCGCGAGAGCAACTTGGGGCTTTCGCCCTCGATCGACGGAACGACCATTCGGCTCGCGTTCCCGTCCTTGACCGACGAGCGCCGCGCGGAGCTCGTGAAGCTCGTAAAACAGCAGGCGGAGGAGGGGAGGATCAGGATCCGTTCCCACCGCGACGAAGCGATGAAGCGCATCAACCAGGCGGAGGTCGAAAAGAAGATCAGCGAGGACCAGAAGTTCTCGCAGAAGGACCGCGCGCAAAAAGCGGTGGATCTGGCGAACGCGGAGATCGAAAAACTCCTTATCGAGAAGAGCAAGGAGATCTCCGAGTGATGCTGCTCGCCGTTCTTTTTATCGCCATCGGTCTTTCGCTCCTCATTCTTATTCATGAGGCGGGGCATTTTTTCGCCGCAAAAGCGTTCGGGATGAAGGTGGAGGAGTTCGGGTTCGGCTTTCCGCCGCGCGCGTGGAGCACGCGTATCGGTGAAACGGTCTACTCGGTGAACTGGCTTCCCATCGGCGGCTTCGTGCGCCTTATGGGCGAGGTGGAAACTACGGGAGGCGCGACGGAGCTCCTGCCCGAAGATCTGCCGCGGAGCTTTCGCCATCAGACGGTCTCGAAACGCGCCGCGGTCATCGCGGCCGGAGTCGGCATGAACTTCCTCCTGGGCTGGTTCCTGCTCTCCGCTCTTTTTTCCGTCGGGATCCCCTCGGCCGTCGTCATCACCGCCGTGAACCCCGGTTCGCCTGCGGAAGCGGCAGGCATTCTTCCCGGCGACCGCATTATGAGCGTTCCGTCGGTGGATGCATTCGTGAGCGCGGTGGAAGCCGCCGCAGGGAAGGAGTTCTCGTTTACGATCGCGCGCGGGAGCGCCACCTCGACCTATGCGCTCGTGCCGCGCGCCGACCCTAAGCCTGGGGAGGGGAGGATAGGCGTAGAGCTTGTTGAGGCGGGCACGGTCGCAATGCCGTTTTGGAGGGCCGCAGGCCAGGGGTTCCTGCAGTCCCTCGCGATCATGAAACTTATCTTTTTCGCCATTTTTTCGCTTCTCGGCGGCATCCTTATGGGCGCGCCCGACTTCTCGGCCGTAACCGGCCCGATAGGGATATTCACGGCGGCGAGCGGCGCGAGTTCCCTGGGGCTTCTGTATCTCGTCCAGCTCATCGCGCTTATCTCCCTGAATCTTGCGGCGCTAAACATTCTGCCGTTCCCTGCCTTGGACGGCGGCGGGCTTGCTCTGCTTCTTTTGGAAAAGCTCCGCGGCATGCCGCTCTCGCTCCGCGTAGAGCGCCTCATAACCTCCGTCGGCTTCGCCGCGCTCCTCCTCCTTATGGCCGCGATCACCGTGAAGGACATCTTGAGTTTGTAGCGCCTTGCGGAAGGCAAAAAATCGCGGTTAAATAGGGGCGATGCTCCAGTCACAACTCTTCGCGAAGACGCGCAAGGAGGCGCCCAAAGACGAGGAATCGAAGAACGCCCGGCTCTTGATACGGGGCGGTTTTGTTGAAAAGCTCTCGGCCGGCGTCTACTCCTACTTGCCGCTCGGCTGGCGGGTGATAGGCCGCATTAACGCCATCATTCGCGAGGAGATGAACGCGATCGGCGCGGAAGAGCTCATGATGCCCGCGCTCGTGGCGAAAGAATACTGGGAAAAGACGGGCCGCTGGGATGTGGAGGTGGCGTTCAAAACGGGGAACACGTCAGCCGCGGGCCTGAAGGGCAACCGTGCGCCGGCGGGCGACTATCAGTTCGGTCTCGGCTGGACGCACGAGGAGGTGATCACCGCGATCGCCACGCGCTTCGTGAGCTCCTACCAGGACCTGCCGCGCGCCGCCTACCAGATCCAGACGAAGTTCCGGAACGAGCCGCGAGCGCGCTCCGGTCTTTTGCGCGGCCGCGAATTCCTCATGAAAGACCTCTACAGCTTCCATGCCGATCGCGAGGACCTCTATGGCTACTACGACCGCGTGATCGAGGCGTATTGGAAGATCATCCGGCGTTTGGGGCTGGAGCAGCTCACCAAGCTCACCGAGGCCTCGGGCGGGGAGTTTACGAAAGAATACACCCACGAGTTCCAGGTCTTCTCCGAGGCGGGGGAGGACGCGGTGATCCACTGCGGCTCCTGCGATTTCGCGCGGAACGGGGAGATCGCCGGGGAGATCAAGAACGGCCCCTGCCCCGCGTGCGGCGGGAAGCTCAAGGAGTCAAGCGCCATCGAGGTCGCGAACGTCTTCAAGCTTGGCACGCGCTACAGCGAGCCCTTCGGCCTTTCCTACGCGGCCGCCAATGGGGAGAAGAAGCCGGTCGTGATGGGCTCCTACGGCATCGGGCCGTCGCGGCTTATGGGGACGCTCGCGGAGGTGATGAGCGACGACAAGGGTCTTGTCTGGCCGGAGAGCGTTGCGCCCTTTAAGGTGCACCTTCTTGCGCTCGGCAAGGCGTCCGCGAACGGTCTTTATTCTGACCTGGCGGAGCGGGGGATCGAAGTGCTCCACGACGACCGCGACATCTCGCCGGGTCAAAAGCTCGTCGAGGCGGATCTTTTGGGCATCCCGTACCGCGCGGTGGTGAGCGAGAAGACGGCGGGCAAGGTGGAGCTCAAGCGCCGCACCAGCAAGAACATTGAACTCGTGGCGCCCGAGGCGCTTGCGAAGCTGCTTGCGAAAGAGGCATAATTCCCGCAATGATTTCCGCATTTTTCAAGGACATCGGCATCGATCTCGGCACGGCGAACTCCTTGGTCTATCTGAAGGGGAGGGGGGTGGTGGTGCAGGAACCCTCGATCGCGGCGGTTAATAACAAGACCGGCCAGGTGCTTGCGATCGGCGAAGAGGCCAAAAAGATGCTTTCGCGCACGCCGCAGCACATCTCCGTGATCCGGCCGCTCACGAACGGCGTGATATCGGATTTCGAGATGACGCAGGAGATGCTCCGCTATTTCTTGAAGCGCGTAGGCAAGGACCGCCTGTTCAGTTATCGCCGCGCGATACTCGGCATCCCCGGCAATCTCACGGAGGTGGAGCGCAAGTCGGTGGAGGATGCGGCAGTGGGGGCCGGCGTCCGCACGGTGCACCTGATCGAGGAGCCGGTCGCTTCCGCGATCGGCGCGAACCTTCCCATTCACGAGCCAACGGCGAACATGGTCGTGGATATCGGCGGCGGCACGACCGAGATCGCCATCATCTCGATGGGCGGCATCGTGACCAGCCGCAGTTTGAAGATGGCCGGCGACCGGATGGTCGGCGATATCATGCAGTTCGTGCGCGACGAGTTCCGTCTCGCGATCGGCGAGCCGACCGCGGAGGACGTCAAGGTGCTCGTCGGTTCCGCGGTGCCCATGGACGGCAAGATGGAACTTGCCATTCGCGGCCGCGATCTGGCGAGCGGCCTGCCTCGCGAGATCGTTATTAAAAACCACCAGGTGCGGACCGCGCTCATGAAGTCGCTTAAGTCCATCACGGAGGCCATCCGCGAAGTGATCGAGGTTTCGCCGCCGGAGCTCGTAGGCGACATTCTCAAGAACGGCATTTACTTCTCGGGCGGCGGCAGCTTGCTCCGAGGCATCGATACCCTGGTCGAGCGGGAATTGGGCGTGAAGACCTCGGTGGTACCCGACCCCCTGACCTGCGTGATGCGCGGCATCGGAGCGATCATCGAGGAGTTCGATCGCTACCGGCACGTGCTCGACAATCCGCTCCGGCCGAGGGAGATCAAGCTTTAAGATCATGTTCCGCTTTCTTCTTGTCGCGGCATTGTTTTCTCTGCTGCTCCTTCTGGGCGGACAGGAACAGATCGTTTTGGGCAAGCTCGGCCTTATTTCATCCCTGTTCGCCAAGGAAGAGGATGCGGAGCTCCAGGCCCTGCGGAGCGAGAATAGCGCGCTCCGGGCCGCGCTTGAACTTCGCGAGACGTTCGAGGCCGTCGTTCCCGACCGTTCCCGGCGCGGCCTTGTTGCGGGGGTCTTTTCCGCGTATCCGTTCAACTTCCGTCCCGTGCTCACGCTCTCTCGCGGGGCGAGTGCAGGCGTTAAAGAGGGAGCCGCGGTCGTCCTTGGCGGCGTGCTTGTGGGGCAGGTCACCAGGGTTTCGGCCGAGATCGGCGTGGCGAAGACCGTCTTCGATCCCCGCTGGGAGATCCCCGTGCGCATCGGCGCCGCGGGGGTCGACGCGGTTCTCGTGGGCGGCACCGTGCCGCGGCTCACGCTTATCGCAAAGGACGCGGCCATTGGCGCCGGCGACACGCTCACGGCTGCCGATCCCTCCCTGCCGTTCGGTCTTGCGATCGGCGAGATCGAGGAAGTAACGAACGAGCCGAGCATGCCGTTCAAAGAGGCAACGCTCCGTCTGCCCTACCGGATCTCCGCGCTTCGTTTCGTGTCGGTGCTGGAACCGGTCGTCCGATGACGCACATGGTCCTTCTTTCCCGCTACGGCGGCGCGATCCTTCTTCTTGCCTTTTTCGGAGGGCTTCAGGCGGCCGCTGTTTCGCTCTACGGCATCGTGCCCAATCTTGTCTTGGGCGCGATCGTCGCGCTCCTCTTCTATTTCTCGTCCGCGGTCGAACTGGCGGTTTTTTCCGCCGCAGCCGCCTTCCTGCTTAATTGGGACCAGGGTTTCCCGCAGGAGCTTCTGGCGCTTCTTCTTGCCGTTGCGGCCGCATTTTTCGTGAAAAAATTCCTGCCCTGGCATTTCTTGATCGATACCGCCGCCCTCTCCGCGCTCTCGTTCACGCTGTTCGTCGCGTTTGCCGACCCCTGGTATGCGGTTTCATTCCCGGCGCGGGTTGCGGTAGAGTTCCTCTACGCGGAGGCAGCCGCATACGCGGCGCTCGGCCTTCTCGCGCTCTGGTATGGCACACCCCAAGAAGCGCAGGGAGCTTAATTTCGAAGAGACGGTGCTCGATCTGTGGGCGCGTGATTTTAACGTCCTCGAGTTGCCGCTTTCCGCCGCTGTTTTTCGCATGAGCGCTTTTATTCTCCTCCTTTTGGGCGCGCTCGTGCTCGGCCGCTTGGTCTCGCTCTCCGTAGCCGAGGGAGAGTTCTACGCCGAGCGAGCGCTTCTCAATGCGGACAAAGTGGTCGCAAGACCAGCGCCGCGCGGCATCATTTTCGACCGCTGGAACAAGCCGCTCACGGAAAACGTTCCCGCCTTTCGGGTAGCGCTCAAAAGCTCCTCCTTCTTCACGCGTTCCGAGGCAGAGAGGTCAGAAATTCTGCGAGCGCTTCTGGGAACGCTCGGAGTCAGCGAGGACTACTTGAGGGGCAGGTTAGAGGCGGCCGACCTCACGGCCGCCGATCGCATCGTGCTTGCCGAGGATGTGGGCCTCGAAGATGCGCTTCGCATCAAAAAGGAGGCGCTCCCGGGCGTCGTCGTTGAAGAGGGTTTCCGCCGCCGTTATCTTACGGGGACGAGCGCGGCCCATCTCTTGGGCTACACGGGACTTGCCGCCAAGAGCGATATAGAACGCGATCCGACGCTCCAGCCGAACGACATCGTGGGCAAGACGGGTCTCGAGGCGGAATACGATGCTCTGCTGCGCGGCCGGGACGGCACGCAGGTAAAGCTCCGCACCGCGACCGGTGACGTGCTCGAGGAACAGGAGGGGATGGCGGCCAAACCGGGAGAATCGCTCCGGCTCACCGTGGACGCGGCGTTCCAGGACTATTTCGCCCGCCGTCTCGCCCAGGGGTTGGCCGCTCTCGGCCGCACCTCCGGCGCGGGGCTGGCCATCAATCCCCAGAACGGGGAGATATTGGCGCTCGTAAGTTTGCCTTCCTTCGACAATAACGTCTTCGTTGATGTCGCACGAAGCGGAGAACGAGCGGCTATCCTCTCCGCGCGCGCGAAGCCGCTCTTCAACCGCGCAGTTTCCGGCCTTTACAGTCCCGCCTCCACCATCAAGCCGCTCCATGCGCTCGCGGCGCTTGCGGAACAGGTGGTGACCCCGGAGACCGAGGTGTTCTCGGCCGGCTACATCGATATCGCCAACCCTTACGATCCCTCTCGCCCCAGCCGCTTTTTGGACTGGAAACCGCACGGCTGGGTTGACGTTCGTTCCGCGCTGGCCCGCTCTTCGAACGTCTACTTTTATACGGCAGGCGGCGGATATGGCGAGATCAAGGGTCTTGGCGTCGAACGTTTGCGCGAGTGGTGGCAAAAGTTCCTGTTCGGCACGGCGACCGGCGTGGACCTGCCGGGGGAGGCGAAGGGCTTCTTGCCGGCGCCGGACGAGAAAGAACAGCGAACCGGGCAGATCTGGCGCATTGGCGACACTTACAACGTATCGATCGGACAGGGCGACATTCTCGTGACGCCGCTCCAGCTTTTGGACGCCATCGCCGCGATCGGGAACGGCGGGCAGCTTTTCCGGCCGCACCTCGCGATGGACGAAAGGGGTCGGGAGAAGCTCGCCGACCTTTCGGTTTACGCCGCCCAGATACGCGAGGTGCAAGAGGGGATGCGCGACGCCGTCACGGAGCCCTACGGGACCGCGCATCTTCTGGCGGAACTTCCCTTCGCCATCGCCGCAAAGACCGGCAGCGCTCAGGTGGAGAACAACCAGAAGACCAACGCGCTTTTCGTGGGATACGCTCCCGCAGAGCGGCCGGAGATCGCGATCCTGGTGCTCGTCGAGGATGCAAAGGAGGGGTCGCTGAACGCCGTTCCGATCGCGAAGGACGTGTTCGCGTGGTATTATGAGAACAGAATGAGATGACGATGCCGAGCGAGGATGGAAAATGTGCGCAACGCGCACATTTTCTCCGCAAGCGATAGCGTGAGTGCGTGCTGGACATCGCATAAAAATTCTTATTTTTATGAAGAAATCGGAGCTTCGTCAGGATCTTGTTTCCAAGGACTGGATAGTGATCGCGCCCGGCCGGGGGAAGCGCCCCAGTCAGTATGCGGAGCGAAAGACGAAGCGGGTCCGCGCCCCGATCGGGACCTGTCCGTTCGAAGACCCGCAAAAAAGCGGCAATAAAAAGCCGGTTCTTGTGCGCAAGAACGAGCATGGCTGGGAGCTCCAGATCGTCGAGAACAAATTTCCGGCGCTCCAGCACCGGAAGATCTGCGCCTCGACCAGCAGCCACGGCCCCTACCTCACCATGGGCGGCGCGGGGTATCACGACCTTCTCATCACGCGCGACCACGACGCCAACTTTCCGCGTCTCTCGCCGCGGCAAGCGCTCCAGGTCTTCCAGGCGTTCCGCGACCGCTATCTGATGCTCACCGGAGATGCTTGCGTTTCGTATCTTTCGATCTTCCATAACTGGGGCAAGAATGCGGGAGCTTCCGTGTACCATCCCCACTATCAGCTCATTGCCTTGCCCATCATCCCGCCGGACGTGTGGCACTCGCTTTTGGGCTCGATGGAATACTTCGCGGGGCATAAGCAATGCGTGCACTGCGTAATGCTCGACTGGGAGCGCAAAGAGAAAAAGCGCATCGTGTACGAGAACGAGGGAGCGATCGTGATCGCGCCGTTCGTCTCCCGCGGGCCGTTCGAGGCGCGCGTGTTCCCGAAGAAGCACCTGCCGTATTTCGAGAACACGCTCGACGCCGACCTCGTGGGCGTGGTGGACGCTCTCCAGGGAGCGCTTCGCCTCATGGAAAAGCGGCTCGGCGATCCCGACTACAACTTTTTCATTCATACCGCGCCCATAAAGAACAAGGTGGATTACGAGCCCTATCACTGGCACATCGAGATCATCCCGAAGGTCAGCGTTCCGGCCGGATTCGAGCTGGGAACCGGGATCGACATCAACGTGGTCGATCCCGACGTTGCCGCAAAGGTTCTGCGCGCATAACATGCCGAATCTTGTTTTTGTTCGCGATGCGCGTCTCCGTGCCTTGTTCGGGCTCTCGCTTGCCGCGCTTCTTTTCACGCTGGCGGTCATGTACGCGGAGATAGGGACCATTCGCGGCCCGCTTATCGTGCATTTTGACGCCTATCGGGGCATCGATGCCACGGGCGGCCGCCCGGATCTCTTTCTTCTTCCCGTCGCGGGCCTCCTCATGCTCGCGCTTGATATGGCTCTGGCTTCGGCGCTCTATGAGCGTGAGCGATTCGTCTCCCATCTCATCGCCTTCGCCGGCCTTGCGTTTTCGCTCTTGATTTTGATCGCCTCGTTCGCTATCATGTCTGTCAACCT
>CAYSDW010000020.1:0-10096 GCA_964429925.1 uncultured Candidatus Saccharibacteria bacterium
TCGCGCGAGGAACTCGTTGTCGTGACCGAGGGTCGTTTCGAGTTCCAGTGGCCCAAGGCGGCGGCCCACAACCTTCTTGCCTACGTGCGCGAGGTGCGCCTGTCGCACGTAAAGAAGAAGAGTGAGATGGTCGAGGAGCACGGACAGGCCCTGCCTACCGGACAGGCAGGCGGCAGGCAAGCGTTCTTCCTCGACGACGCCGCGCGGCACATCGACGAGGTGAAGCGCGCCCATCCGGACATCGTCTGCATCCAGGTGCGCCCTCCCGCGCCGTGGGAGAAGAAGCAGAACGCGCTTCTCGCGGACGCCGTGTGCGCGTCGCTCGCCGAAGCGGCGGATTTCATCCATTCCCTGCGCTGACCCCAGCCCCCGCTCCAATGTACATCGGAGCGGGGCGCTTCTTTTTATTGCCTTCCCGACGCCGTTCATTTAGATTTGAGGCAGTCCATCACATTCGCAAAGGAGACACGCGTGAGACAGCTCGATCTTTCTTTCGAGAGGCCGCGGGCGGAGACGCTCGATCTCGAGCGCTTCGACATCTCGCGGACGCGCGGATTTCTGCCCAATACGGACCCCGTGACCGACCTGCCTTCGGCGCTCGCCGCCATGGCGGAGTTCGGCCGGGCCCTGCCGCATCTGCTCTCCGAGACGATGCTTCGCAAGCGCTTTCGCGCGCTCATCGAGAGCGAACTGCCGCTCGTGAATCTTGCGGACATCGCGGTCGAGGACCGCGAAACGGCCCGTGCCGTCTACCGCACCTATGCGTTCCTTGCGAGCGCGTATGTCCATGCGGTCGGGGAATCCGAGGTCGCGAAGCTCCCGCAGAACCTCGCGGTGCCGCTCTGGTTTTCGGCCTGGCGGCTGGGAAAACGGCCCATCCTCTCCTATGACGGTTACGCGCTCTGGAACTGGAGGCGCAAGGAGCCGCTCGGTTCCATCAAGTTCGCGAATCTGGAGAACATCCAGAACTTCGTGACCCTGCCGGACGAGCCGGGCTTCATCCTGCCGCACGTGGAGATCGAGGCCGAGGCGGCCCCCGCCATCGCCGCGATCGGCAAGGCCCAGCAGGCGGTCTTCGACGAGGACCCGCTGGCGCTGGAAGCTGCTCTTCTTGAGATCATGAACGCGCAGGAGGCGATGCTCGACACGCTCGAGGCCCTGCCCGAGCACTGCAGTCCCGAGGTGTTCTACCGGGACTTTCGGCCGTACATCATGAGTTTTGGGGATGAGCGCCGGCAGACAGGCATCATCTTCGAGGGCGTGAAAGCCCTGGGAGAAGAGCCCATATTCCTGAACGGCGAGACGGGGGCGCAGAGCTCCATCATGCCATCGCTCGTCGCGGCGCTGGGCGTGAAGCATGTCCAGACCGGGATGATGGATTACCTCGCCGCGATGGAGAACTACATGCCCGTGGGGCATCGCGAGTTCATCCGGGCGGTGCGGCGCGGTCCCTCCATTCGGGAGTTCGTGCGGCGAGTCAGCGTTCCGGCGATCACGGACACCTACAACGAGTGCCTGGAAGAGATGAACGCCTTTCGGCGTCAGCATCTCTCCTTCGCGATCGAATACATCCACAAACGGATGCCGAACCCGACCGGGACCGGCGGGACCCCATTCATGAAGTGGCTTTCGCTTCTTGCGGAAGAGACGATCCAGCACCGGCTGCCCTTATAGGGCAGCCGGAATCATTTATACTTAAAGGAATGCGGCATCATCTCCACCGGCTCGGTAAAACTGCCGCGATACGCTGGCTCGACAACGTCGTGCTTATTGTGGCCGTTGTCGCGCCGCTCACGAACATTCCGCAGATGTACGAACTGGTTCGCACGAAGGACGCGGGCAGTGTTTCGCTCGCAAGCTGGGTGCTTTTCTTGCTCATTTCCGTGCCGTGGCTTGCCTACGGCGTGGCGCACAAGGACCGGCAGATCTTCTGGTCCTCGGCGATCTGGCTTTTTGCCGATCTTATCGTGGTCGGGCTGATCATCGTTTATTCATAAAAGGAAGCAGCCCTCACGGGGAGAGCTGCAATTTCTGCCGCATTTCGCGGGATTCGCGGATGTTCCGCAGGAAAAGCTTGAGCGCGGAGGGCGAGGCGCCTTCGCGCATGCGCCGGAAGAGGAAGCCGTACGCGTTCCGGTACGTGCCCCAGGGCACGTAGACGTGCATGCGGGCGCCCTTTAGGCGGAGCTCCTCCTGGAGCTTCATCCGGATGCCGTAGAGCATCTGAACCTCGAGGCGAGGATCGTCCGCGAGCCGGAGCTCGCCGATGAGCGTGTCGTCGTGCGTGGCGGCGGCGATGGTGTGGTCCTTGCCGCCGAACGTCCGCGCCACGCTCCAGATGCGGAGGAAGCAGTCGCGGACGGCCGCGGCATCCGAGTGGTTGCCGTCCTTGTACGCGCCCTTCACGATGCGGAGCGAGAGCCCCGCCTCCATGAGCTTCTCGGCAAGCGAAACGCTCGAATCGTGCACGCTCTGGATGGCCATGCCCATCTGCGCGCCGGTCGCGTGCAGAACCTTTGCGACGATCGGCACCGTCCGGTCGCGGGCGGCGAGCTTCTCGGCGTCAACCCAGAGGAAGACGCCGTGCTCTTTGGCGCACGCGGCGATCTCGAGGAGGGACGCCTCGAACGCCGTTTCGCCGACCTCGAGGCCGATGCGCGAGGGTTTCACCGCGAGCGCAACCGCGCGCTCCGGGAACCGCCGTTGCAGTTCGCCGAGGGAAGCGATGTGCCGCTTGTACTCGCCGATGATCCGGGGCAGTTTGCGACGCTTCTTCACGAACTCGCCCAGGATGTCGCTTGTTACGCCGTAGCCGTGCGCAAGGAGAGTGGAGAGCGCGCGAAGCGCCTCCGCCTCGGTGCGGCCCGCCACGTACGAACGGAAGACGAGACGCGCGATGCCGTACACGGCCGCCGCCTTTAGGAGGTAGAGTCCGGCGGCAAGGAGGAGCCATTTCACCCTGCATCACCCCTTTCCGATGTCCATGAACTGGCCTCATCCTATGCCCGAAACATCGGCGCATGCAAGCCGCTGAAATTCTGGGTATAGTGGTGATATGCAAAAGCTCCGCGTCGCTGTACTGATGGGCGGCCCCTCATCCGAACACGACGTCTCGCTCGAGACGGGCAAAACGGTGCTCCGTTCACTCGACGCGAATAAATACGAGGCGTTTCCGATCGTCGTGACTAAGGGGCGCGACGCGACGATCGAGCTCCAGAAGGACGGAACCGACGTCGCCTTCATCGCCATGCACGGCGAATACGGCGAAGACGGCACGGTGCAGGCCGCGCTCAAGGAACTTGGCGTGCCCTACACCGGTTCGGGGGTGCTTGCGAGCGCGCTCGGCATGCATAAGCCGCTTTCTTCCCGCCTGCTTCGCGACTGCGGGCTTGCCGTTCCGGATTTTATGACGGTAAGAGAGCGCGAATTCAAGGATGCTCCGGAAGCAGTGATGGCGGAGGCGGTGCGGAAACTCGGCTTGCCGCTCGTCGTGAAACCGGCCGACCGCGGATCGAGCGTAGGCATTACGGTCGCGCATGACGCGGACCAACTCGCCCTAGGGATCGCCGAAGCGCTCCGTCATTCGCGCGAGGCGATGGTGCAGTGCTACGTAAAGGGCAGGGAGGTGACGTGCAGTGTCCTCGAAGACGAAACCGTGCCGGAAGGCGTACGCGCGCTTCCGCCGACCGAGATAGTTCCCAAAGAGCGGCCGTTCTTCGACTACCATTCCAAGTACACGGCGGGCGCCTCCGAAGAGATCACGCCGCCTCGCTTGCCGACCGCGACCATTCGCGCGATCCAGGAGGTCGCTTTACGAACGCATGCGATAATCGGCTGTTCCGGCATGTCGCGCACCGATACGATCCTGGGTGCTGACGGGCGGATCTACGTGCTCGAGATAAACACCATTCCGGGGATGACGCCGACGAGCTTGCTGCCGCAGGCGGCCGAGGCCGCGGGCATCCCGTTCCCGGAGCTTCTGGACAGAATAATCTTCGCCGCGCTCCATCGCACTGGGAATGTAAGTCAAATCAAATCATGAACGAAAGGGAGCACTTTCAGAGGTTAAACAGGTATTATGACTTTTCGCGCTGGAAGTATAACTTCTTTCTTGGCGGTTCGAAACATTTTGGATTTTATCCTGACGAAAAATGGATTCCGACCGGGAAGGCCCAACAGTTAATGCAGGACTTGGTTGCGGAGAAAATAAACCTTAAGAAGGGCATGAGAATTCTTGATGCGGGGTGCGGCCAGGGTGTTACCTCAACCTATTTAGCTCAAAAGTATGGCTGCTCGGTAGATGGCATTACCGTTGTTCCCTTCGAGATTAAGGAGGCAACGAAGTTAGCCAAGAAATTAGGAGTTTTGGAAAGGGCTCACTACGTCTTGATGGATTACTCTCAATTAAAGTTTGGGAACGACACCTTTGATGCAATATACACGCAGGAGAGCTTGGTACATTCTACAAATATTCAGCAAACTCTGAAGGAGTTTTATCGCGTTTTGAAAAATGGCGGGAAAATTGCGCTCTTCGAGTACTCGATGGCCGAAGACGGCAAGTTCTCCCCGGAAGAGCTGTGGACCATAAAAGAAATGAACTACGCGTCGGCAATGCACAGCTTCCCTGTCATGAGGCACGGCTCACTGGAAACGCTTATGAGCGGTGAGGGTTTTCGGGATGTAAGAGTGGAAAATATAAGTTACAAAGTTGGCCCAATGATAAGGGGGTATGAAAAACTTGCCAAACCCATCTACTTTGTCATGAGATTTTTAGGTTGGACGTCTAGAATGCCGAATTTAGTGGCGGCAGCGCGAATGAGAAAATTCGGCGAGAGGGACTTGGTACGGTATAACATTTTCACTGCTCAAAAATAACTTCATGACCGACCCCGTACGCGAAATAAAGGAGCGCATCAACGTCGTCGACTTTTTGCGTTCCTACCTGCAGCTCCTGCCCGCCGGGAGGAACTTTAAGGCGCTCTGCCCCTTCCATAAGGAGAAGACGCCGTCTTTCATGGTCTCGCCGGACCGCCAATCGTGGCACTGTTTCGGTTGCGGAGAGGGCGGGGACGTCTTCACGTTCCTCATGAAGTACGAGAACCTGGAGTTCTACGAAGCGCTGCGGGTGCTCGCGGAAAAGGCGGGGGTGGAGCTCCGGAGCATCGCGCGGACCGGGGAGCGCGAGTTCAACGTCCTCTTCGACGCGAACGCCGTCGCTGTGGAGTATTTCAAAGCGATGTTGGGGAAGACGCCCACGGTGCTTGAGTACTTGAAAAAACGCGGTCTGAAGCAGGAGACGATCGAAGAGTTCGGGCTCGGTTTCGCGCCGGACCAGCACGACGGCCTTCTCGTGTGGCTTCGCGGCAAAGGCCTTCGTCCCGAAGACGCGGTGCGCGCCGGGCTTGCGGGCCGGAACGAGCGCGGGCTCTACTTCGACCGCTTTCGCGGACGCGTGATGTTCCCGATAGCGAATCACACGGGCAGAGTGGTGGGGTTCACCGGCCGCATTCTGCCGGAGTACGAACGTCCCGATCTGGGAAAGTACGTCAACAGCCCCGAAACGCCGATATTCGTGAAGTCGCGCATCCTCTACGGATTTTACAGGACGAAGGGCGACATACGGAACGCCAACGCCGCGCTTCTCGTCGAAGGGCAGATGGACTTTTTGATGGTCTGGCAGGACGGCGTGAAAAACGTGGCGGCGACCTCGGGCACGGCGCTCACGCCGGAGCACCTCTCAACGCTCCGTCGTTTCGCGGACCGGCTTATCGTAAGCTTCGACACGGATGAGGCGGGCTGGGCGGCGGGGGAGCGCGCCATCGACCTCGCGCAAGCGCTCGACTTTTCCGTGCGCGTCGTGACCGTGCCGGGTGCCAAGGACCCGGCCGACTACGTGGCGGCGCATCCCGGCTCTTTTGAGGGTCTCGTTCTCTCCGCACGCCATGCGATGAAGTTCTATTTCGAACGATATGGATTCAAAGAAGGGAACGCGCTTTCGCTCGAAGAGAAGAAGAAAGCGGCGCGGGGCGTGCTCGGGAAGGCGCGGAACATTGCGAGCCCGATCGAGAAGATGGACTGGGTTCATGAGCTCTCCAAGATCTCGGGTGTGAGCGAGCAGGCGCTGCTTGAGGAAATGGAGCGCCTTCCTGCCGGACAGGCAGGCCTGCCGGCGGGTTCGACAAGTTCACCGCAAGAAGGCGGCGCGGAATGCGCCCCGGAAGAGGCGTCCAGCCCGGCGTCGCAGACGCTTACGCGGCGAGAGCTTATTGCCGAACGGCTCTTGGGCCTCGCCCTCTCGGAGAACTCGCTTCCCGCGCTCAAAGAAGCGGAGCCGTATTTGCCGCCGCTCTATCGCGAGGCCTACCGCGAACTGGTGCGAGGACGTCCCGATGAGTCGAATGCTTCGCCGCGGGTGCAGGAGCTCGCGGGGCTCATCCAGCTTCGTGCCGGCCTGGAGATGGGGGAGCATAGCAAGGAGTTGATGCGGCAGCTTAAGAAAGAGTATCTCAAAGACCGGCAACACGAGCTTTCCCTAAAGATCGCGGAAGCGGAACACGCGGGGAACGACGGGCGGCGCGAGGAGCTTATGCAAGAGCTTGCGTCGGTGGCAAAGGAAATGCATACTATCTAAACTCATGCCAAAAAAGGCAGCAAAGAAGGCCACGAAACGGCCCTCTTCTTCGGTGAAACGAGTCCGCACAACCTCCAGGAAACCCGTACAACGCGGGGTTTCGGCGCGAGCGCGCGCGCAGTTCGCGCTCGACGAGGGGAAGCTCGGCGAGCTTATCCAGCGCGGACGGCCGCGCGGCTTTGTGACGGACACGGAGATCCTTTATTACTTTCCGAACATCGAGAAAGATATTTCTTTTCTCGAGAAGATCTACGAGCGGCTCGATGCGGCGAACATAAAGGTGATCGAGACGAGCCAGCTCATCGAAGTACCAAAGGGGAAGGAAGAGGTAAGCGAGAAAGAGCTCCTCGAGGCGACCCGCATCACCGGCGGCACGGCCGAAGTGCCGGATGCGGTACAGATGTATCTGAAAGAGATCGGCAAGACGGCTCTTTTGACCGCGCAGGAAGAGCGCGATCTTGCGAAGCGTTCGGAAAAAGGCGACGAAGAGGCGCGCCAGAGGCTCATTACCGCCAACCTCCGTCTCGTGGTCTCGATCGCCAAACGCTACGTGAACCGAACGCCGAATTTGAGCATTCTGGACCTCATCCAGGAGGGGAACATCGGCCTCTCGCGGGCCGTTGAGAAGTTCGACTACCGCCGCGGCTTTAAGTTCTCGACCTACGCGACCTGGTGGATCCGCCAGGCCATCACCCGCGCGCTCGCGGACCAGTCGCGCACCATTCGCATTCCCGTGCACATGGTGGAGACCATCTCCAAGTACACGCAGGCGAAACGGCGTTTGATGCAGGAGCTCGGCCGCGAACCCTTGCCCGAAGAGATCGCCATCGAAATGAATATCAGCGTGGAGAAGGTGCATCACATCCAGAAGATCTCGCAGGAGGTCATTTCGCTCGAATCGCCCGTCGGCGACGACGATGACGATTCCTCGCTCTCCGAATTCATCCAAGACGAGCGGAACCTTACGCCAGCGCAGATAGCGTCGCAGGCGCTTCTCCGCGACCGCATTCGCGACATCTTGATCGATCTCTCGGACCGCGAGCAGTCGATCCTGCAGCTTCGCTTCGGCCTTGAGGACGGCGTTACCCACACGCTCGAGGAGGTGGGCAAAGTATTCAACGTGACGCGCGAGCGCATCCGCCAGATCGAAGCCAAGGCGCTCGAGAAGGTTAAGGAGCACAAGAAATCGGCCGGGCTGGAGAGTTATTGACGCAAAGCGGTCTGGTTCCGCACGAACACCACGCGTCATCCCGCCCAGCGAGCGGGATGCGCTCCCTCTCGGCCTCGCTCCCCGCCTTCGGCGGAACCGTGCCCGCGAGACCTCCGAGAGGGTGTTCTTAGCAAAACCAGACCGCTTTGCTGTTTACCCGCATCTCAAAAGAGGGTATAGTTGTGTAGGTGGCAAAAAGCCATCATTTTACTATGCCCAGTAATACAACCTCGACTAGCCGCTTCGCGGCAGTCAGGAAGCTGGGTAAAGGTCAAGTAAATAACTCCATAGTATCGAATTAATCTTCAACCCTCGTCAGGGTTTCCTAACTGGTCGAGGTTGATATACTGGGTATGCAAAAAACAACGTTTGTTCTGGTCGGGGCGTGTGTGGCGTTCGTGGTTGCGGCAGGTACGATGGCGCCGGCGGCAGTGGCGCAGGGGGAGGGAGGAGTGACGACGGCGGAGCTGGGCGTGGAACGTCCGGGGCTTTTGCCTACCAATCCGTTCTACTTCGTGAAGGAATGGGCGCGCGGCGTCCGTCGCACGTTCACGACCGGCGCGGTGAACAAGGTGGAATACGAGCTCCGGGTGGCGACCGAGAAGGCAGCCGAACTCAAGCGGCTCGAGGAGGTGGGGAGCGATGCCCGCGCCATCGCGCGCGCGGCGGAGAATTACGCCGAGAATATGCAGCGGCTCACGGAACGTCTCAAGGCGCTCTCCGCAGCGAGCGAGAACCCGAACGTGGACAAACTCATGGATTCGCTCGTCGAACGAACGCTGGTCCATCAGCAACTTCTGGGCGAGCTCAAATCGAAATACGGCGAGGTGAAGGATGACATCGAGAAGGTCCAAAAAACGGTGGACGGAGCGCTCAAAGAAGTGCCGCGCGCCATCGACAGCGCGGAAAAATTCACCGACCGCCTCAAGGAGGCTATCGAGGCGCGCCGCGAGAGCGCGGTGAAGGAGCTGAACGCCATCAATACGCTGGACCGCCTGAACACGGACCTGCCGAACGAGGTGCAGGAAAAACTCTCGCGCCTCAAGGACGATCTCGTGCTCAAGTTCCAGGGCAAGGTAAGCGCGGTGCCGATCTCTCCCAGCGCGCTCGAGGAATTTGCCGGCGACGTGCGCGAAAAGGTGCTCGTGATCGACGAGGTGCGGGAGCGTGTTCTCGATACCGGGCTCAAGAACAGCTTGAGCCAGCTTCGCGACCGCGTGCTCAAGGAATCGGAAGACGGTAAGGGCATCGGTGAAGAGGACGCAAAACGGATGGTTCAGTATGCCGAAGAGCTCGCGCAGAAGCTTGCGGCGCAGATCAAGGAATTGGGAGCCAAAGCGCCGGTTTCGGTAAAGCAGCTTCTCGACCGCGCGAACGCGAACATCGAGCAGGCCAAGACCTTTTATGCGGCGGGCACGTTCGGCGCGGCGTTCGGCCAAGCGACGGCGGCCGTCTCGGCGGTGAAGAACGCCTTTACCCAGCTCGCGGTCAACACGCAGGATTTCGAGAAGAACGTCCTTGAGCTCAAGCAGAAGTTCGACGAACTGCGGGCGATGGCGCGAAAGGCGGAACTCTCCCGCGAGAAGCACCCCAAGATATTCGCGCTCTTCGACCAGGCGGAGCAGGCGATCGTTTCGCTCTCCACGCTTTCCTCGACAGCACCGAGCTCAGAAAAGTTCGTAACGCTTTTGCGCGAGACCAAGGCGCTCTTGGGAACCATCGAGGCGGCTGTGCGCGAAGCTCTTCTGCCGCAGTCGCGAACGGACGAGAAGCCGGTCCCGCTAACGCCTACGGCCGTTCCGGTCGTCCGGAATTTCGAGGAGTGCGTGAAGGCGGGGAATCCGGTCCTTGAGTCGTTCCCGCGCCAGTGCAAGACGAAGGATGGCCGCATGTTCAGGGAGGAGGCGGCCTGCATCCAGGTGATCCAGCCGGCCAAGGACCCGCAGAGCGGCGCCTGCAAGGAGTTCCCGACGCCGTGCGATGTGCCTCTCGGGTGGACGGCGGTGAACGCCTGCCCCGTTTCGGAGGCGGTGAAGGAGCCCGAGGCGAGCGGCACGCCGGGAACCGGAACGTCCGTGGCGCCGAGCACATGGACCATCTCCATGGGCGACGACGGCTTCTTTCCCTCCGAGCTTAAAGTGCGGAAGGGCGACAAGGTGATCTGGACGAATAAGGGCTCGAGGAATCACTGGCCTGCATCCGCCGTGCACCCGACCCACGAACTCTACCCCGAGTTTGACGCGAAACCGTCCGGC
>CAYSDW010000021.1:0-9928 GCA_964429925.1 uncultured Candidatus Saccharibacteria bacterium
GTCGATCACTTCGCCCGCCTTGAGAAGTACTTTATTGCCCGCCTTGAGGTCGTCGAGCACCGTGCGGGAGAAGATGCGGTTCGCGAAGGACTGGCCGAACGCGGCGCCATCGGCGCGCACGAGGTCGATGCCCTCCTTGGTGCGGCAGTCCTCCTCGCGGACCACAATATCTTGCGCAACGTCAACCAAACGGCGGGTGAGGTATCCCGCCTGCGCGGTCTTCAAGGCCGTGTCCGAGGAACCCTTGCGAGCGCCGTGCGTAGAGATGAAGTACTCCAAGACCGAGAGACCCTCCTTGAGCGAGGACTTGATGGGAAGCTCTATGGTCTCGCCTTTCGGATTCTGCACCAAGCCCTTCATGCCCATCATCTGGATCGGCTGCGACCAGGAGCCGCGCGCGCCGGAATCGATGATGAGATAGATGGAGTTCTGGGGCGCGAGCGCGCTCTGCACCACCTTGGCGATGTCGGCCTTCGCTTTGTCCCAGATCGAGATAACGCGGGCGCGCCGCTCGCTATCGGTCAAGAGTCCCTGCTCATACTCCGCTCGGATCTCCGCCGTGGCCGCTCCGGCGGCGCCCATGATCTCCTTTTTCTCGGCCGGAATGGCAAGATCGTCCATCGCCCAGGTGATGCCGGAGCGCGTGGCGTAGTCGAAGCCGATCTCCTGGATCTTGTTCAGCACGTCCTGTCCCACCTCGAAACCGAAGCGGGTCACCGCGTCGGCGGTGATCTTCGAGAGCGACTTCTTCTCGAGGGTCTGGTTCACGAAACCGAAATCCGCGGGCAGGATCTTGTTGAAGAGTATCCGCCCGCACGATGTCTCGAGCTTTTTCTCGCCGGAACCGACGACGAGAGGGGCGTTCACCGCAACATCATCGTAGCCATAGGCAGAGAGCGCGTCTTCGAAGTCGAGGAAGCGGCGGCCGGCGCCCTTCGCCGCCGGGTCAAGCTTGGTGAGATAGTGGCATCCCAAGACAATGTCCTTCGAGGGAACCGCCACCGGTTCGCCGGTCGCGGGCTTCAGGAGGTTCCGCGACGCGAGCATGATGTCCGTTGCCTCGCGCTGCGCCTGCCCCGAGAGCGGCAAGTGCACGGCCATCTGGTCGCCGTCGAAGTCCGCGTTGAACGCGGCGCAGACCAAGGCCGGGATCTGGATCGCCAGGTCCTCGATCAAAAGCGGTTTGAACGCCTGGACCGAGAGACGGTGCAGGGTCGGCGCGCGGTTCAGGAGCACTTTGCGGTCGGCGATCACCTCCTCGAGGATCGCCCACACCTCGGGCGGCGCCTGTTCGATCAGGCGGTTCGCGCTTTTGATGTTGTGCGCCAACTCACGCTCGATCATTTTTGAGATGACGAACGGCTTGAAGAGCTCGAGCGCCATACGCTTGGGAAGACCGCACTCGTCGATGTTCAACTTCGGGCCGATGACGATGACCGAGCGGCCGGAATAGTCCACGCGCTTGCCAAGAAGGTTCTGGCGGAAGCGGCCCTGTTTTCCTTTGAGCATATCCGCCAAGGAACGGAGCGGACGGCGCTGGGAGGAGAGCTGCTGCGTGCCGAAACGCGCCGAGTTGTCGATGAGCGCGTCCACCGCCTCTTGGAGCATGCGCTTTTCGTTCACCACAATGACCTCGGGTGCCTTGAGCTCGAGAAGTTTCTTCAAACGGTTATTGCGGTTGATGACGCGGCGGTAGAGGTCGTTCAGGTCCGAGGTCGCGTAGCGGCCGCCGTCCAAGGGCACCATCGGCCGGAGATCCGGCGGAAGGATCGGCAGCGCGGTCATGATCATCCACTCGGGACGAATGCCGGCCTTCACCATGCGCCGCAAAAGCTTGAGACGGCGAAGCAGGCGCCGTTCGGCAGTCGTATCTTCCGTCCGCTCCGCCTTGCCGGCGGATCGCACCCGCGCTTTCGCTTGGGAGCCCTTGCCGATCTGGGCCTCGACCTTCTTTACCTCCTTTTCAAGGTCAACCTGCTCCAGGATCTGGCGAACAGCCGAGGCGCCGCTCCCCGCCTCGAACACGTCCGCGAACTTTCGGGAGAGCGCGTGATATTCCGACTCGGTAAGCACTTTGCCCTTCTCGAGCGATTCAAGTTCCGCGCGCGTCCGGGAAGCCGCCGTGCGAAGCTCCGCGACGCTCTCATTCTTTTCTTTCTTTGCCGCTTTCTTCCGCGCGGAAAGTTCGCGCTCAAGCTCGTCCAGTACGCGCTTCCTGTTCTCCTCGTGTATCTTGGTCACGATGTACGCCGCGTAGTAGATCACGCGCTCCAGGCGCTGCACCGGCACGTCGAGCACAAGGCCGATCTTCGAAGGGACGCTCCGGAGGAACCAGATGTGGCAAACCGGCGCGGCAAGATTGATGTGGCCCATGCGCTCGCGGCGAACGATGGCGCGCGTCACCTCGACGCCGCACTTATCGCAGACCACGCCCTTGTAGCGGATGCGGCGGTATTTGCCGCAGTAGCACTCCCAGTCCTTGGTGGGGCCGAAAATGCGCTCGGAAAAGAGGCCGTCCTTCTCGGGACGCTGGGTACGATAGTTGATCGTCTCCGGCTTCGTCACCTCGCCGTAGGACCAGCGCAAAATATCCTCGGGAGAGGCGATCTTGAGGCGGATGCGGGAAAAGTTTTCTACGACAGGGTTTTCCATTAGGACCGTTCTTTTTCTGGTTCCTGGAGCGAGTCGGTCGCGCTCTCGCCCGCGTCCTTCAAGAGCTCAACGTTGAAGCCGAGCGCCTTCAGTTCGTTGACCAGCACGTTGAACGATGCCGGAATGTTCGGCGCCTTGATCTGCTCGCCGCGGATCACCGACTCGTACGCAGCCGAACGGCCCAAGACGTCGTCGGACTTGATAGTGAGCATCTCTTGGAGCGTATAGGACGCGCCATACCCCTCGAGCGCCCACACCTCCATTTCGCCGAAGCGCTGGCCGCCGAACTGCGCCTTGCCGCCCAAGGGCTGCTGCGTGATGAGGGAGTAGGGTCCGATCGAGCGCATGTGGATCTTGTCCTCCACCAGGTGGTTCAGCTTCATCATGTAGATAACGCCGACCGTCACCTCCTTGTGGAACGACTCGCCGGTGCGGCCGTCGTAGAGCTTTACCTTGCCGCTTCGAGGAAGCCCCGCCGCCTGGAGCTCGTCCTGGATCTCCTCCATCGAGGCGCCCGAGAGCGAAGGCGTAATGGCGCGATACCCTTCGGTCTTCGCCGCCCAGCCCAGATGGGTCTCGAGGATCTGGCCGAGGTTCATGCGCGAAACGACGCCCAAGGGATTCAAAATAATGTCCACCGGCGTGCCGTCTTCGAGGTAGGGCATGTCTTCAACGGGACGGACCTGCGAGATAACGCCCTTGTTGCCGTGGCGGCCGGCGAGCTTGTCGCCCGCGCGGACCTTGCGGAGCTGGGCGGTTTCCACCTGGATGCGCTTGATGATGCCCGGTTCGAGCTTGTCGCCGCGCTCGCGCGAGAATATCTTCACGCCGACCACGCGGCCGTACTTGCCGTGCGGGAGCGTGAGCGAGGTGTCCTTCACGTCGGAGGCCTTCTCGCCGAAGATGGCGCGCAGCAACCTTTCTTCGGGCGTGAGCTCCGTCTCGCCTTTGGGCGAGATCTTGCCGACCAAAATGTCGCCCGCGCGCACTTCGGCGCCGATACGGACAATGCCCTCCTCGTCGAGATTCTTGAGCTTCTCTTCGGAGACGTTCGGGATGTCGGGGGTCGTGATCTCGGGACCGAGCTTGGTGTCGCGGACGTCGCAGTAGAAGTCCTCGATATGGATGGAGGTGAAGTTGTCATCCTGGACCACGCGCTCCGAGATGATGATGGCGTCCTCGAAGTTCGCCCCTTCCCACGAAAGGAACGCCACCACGAGATTCTGACCGAGCGCGAGAACGCCGTTGTCGATGGCAGGACCGTCCGCCAAAAGGTCTCCCTTTTTCACCTTCCGCCCGCGCTCCACGAGCGGCCGCTGGGAGATGCAGGTGAATTGGTTCGAGCGTTTGAACTTGTGGAGGGTGTGGGTCTTCGTCTCTTTCTTGTACTTGACCTTGACGTGATTCGCGTCCACCTCCAACACCTCGCCGTCACCCTCCGCAAGAATGATATAGCCGGAATCCCGGGCCGCGCTCTCCTCGACGCCCGTCGAAACGTAGGGGGCCTGGGGCCGCACGGAAACGACGGCCTGGCGCTGCATGTTGGAACCCATAAGCGCGCGGTTCGCGTCGTCGTGCTTCAAAAAGGGAATGAGGGACGTGGCAACGCTCACGAACTGGTGCGGCGCTACGTCGATATATTCGACCTCTTCCCGGGGACAGGTCCCCGGCTCGCCCTTGATGCGCGCCTCCACGATGTCGTCCAGTATGGCGAGGTCCCGGTCGAGGCGAATGCCGGCGGTCGCGATCTTGTACTTTTCCTCCTCGTGCGCGTTCATCCAGACAAGCTCGGACGTCACCTTGCCCCGGAGAACCTTAAGATAGGGCGTTTCCAAAAAGCCCAAAGAATTCAAGCGCGCGAAGGAGGCCAGATGGCTTACCAAACCGATGTTCGCTCCTTCGGGAGTTTGAATGGGACAGATGCGCCCGTAGTGCGAACGATGCACGTCGCGCACCTCGAAGCCGGCGCGCTCGCGCACCAGGCCGCCGGGACCCATCGCGGAGAGGCGGCGCTTGTGTTCCACCTCGGCCAACGGGTTGATCTGGTCCATGAACTGCGAAAGCTGCGAGGACGAAAAGAACTCCCGGACGACCGCGACGAGCGGGCGCGCGTTCACGAGCTGGGCGGGCGTAAGGACCGTGGGGTCCAGGGTCGACATGCGGTCCTGGATCACCCGCCGCAGGCGGGCAAAGCCGACGCGAAGCTTGTTCTCCAAAAGTTCGCCCACGGGGCGGATGCGGCGGTTGCCCAAGTGGTCGATGTCGTCCGGCTCCGCGGCCTGGTCGTTGTTCAGGCGGATGATCTCCCGGATAATGGCGACCACGTCCTCCTTCTCCAAGAGCCGCGAGTCCGTTGCATTGCGGCCGAGGCGCTGGTTCAGTTTGAAGCGGCCAACGTGCGAGAGGTCGTAGCGGTCGAACCGCTTGAACATCGCGTCGATCAAGCTCTTCGCGTTCTCCACGGTCGCCAGATCCCCCGGCCGAATGCGCTTATAGATCTCGATATACGCGTCGTTCACGCTCTTCGCGGGGCTCTTTTTGAGGGTCGCTTCGAGGAAATTGACGGGACCGCCGGCCGCGCCGGAGAGCAGGCGCCTGATCTCCTCGATATCCTCGATGCCGAAGATGCGCAGAAGGTCCGTCGCGGCGGTCTTGCGGCGGCGATCTATCTTTACGCCGATGAAACCGTCGGACTCCGTGTCGAACTCGAGCCAGGCGCCGCGGTTCGGGATCACTTTTGCTCCGAAGAGCTTCCGCCCGCGCCACATCTCGGCGGTAAAGTAGACGCCCGAGGAACGGATAAGCTGGGAGACCACCACGCGCTCGACGCCGTTGATGATAAAGGTCCCCCGGTCGGTCATGATCGGAAAGTCCCCGAGGTATACTTCCTGCGAGCGCTCTTCCCCGCTCTTCCTGTTCGAAAGACGCAGCTTCACGCGCAAACTCGCCTCGTAGGTGAGGTCCTTGTAGCGGGCATACGCTTCGTCGAACTTCGGTTCGTCGAAATAAAAATCCTCGAAATAGAGTTCGAGCTCCTTGCCGGTGTAGTCG
Organism: uncultured Candidatus Saccharibacteria bacterium; assembly: GCA_964429925.1. Taxonomy (GTDB): domain Bacteria; phylum Patescibacteriota; class Minisyncoccia; order UBA6257; family CAYSDW01; genus CAYSDW01. The sequence goes on from CAYSDW010000021.1 coordinate 5,704, forward strand.
CGGACCGGCGAGATCTCCGCGAAGAGCTCCCTCAAGCCGTCCTTCAAAAACCAATTGAAGGAATTGGTCTGGAGCTCGGCCAGGTTCGGCTCCGGAACACGGAGGCCGGCATGAGACGAAAAAACTTTTGTGGGAAGTTTGGGCATCGTGCAATTCGTCAGCTAACCGAGTGAGTGTGAGCTTCAGCGCAAGCGCGAGCGACAGCGTGAGTTCCGGCGCGCACGCATTGGTGTTCCGGGGCACGACCTGCCTGCCGCGGACTTATGCGAACAAAAAGGAACCCGCAGAGCGTTTCTGGCGCCTCGTATATTATTGGTTCAGATATTTAACACGATTTTGCCGGTGTTCGTCAAGGGTCTTGGCGAATGCGGTCTTTTTGGTCTTGGGGTCGCTTAGGTAGAACCAGTACGGGGAGGCAGTGGGGCTCGTCGCCGCCCGGAGGGCGTCCGTGCCGGGATTCGAGATCGGACCAGGCGGCAACCCTTTGTATTTATATGTATTATACAGCGAATCCAACGTCAAGTCGTCCGCGGTCACGGGGTGGCATGGCCCTTCTTTCACGTAGCAGATCGAGGCGTCCACCTGGAGCGCCATGCCCACCTCGAGCCGCTTGCGCAAGATGCCGGAAACGATGCGCCTCTCCTCGGAGTCCGGCACTTCCTTTTCGATAAGCGATGCCAAAATAAGATTCTCGTAGGCGCGGGAGGGCTCAGCCAAGAGAATGGGCAGCGCTTTCTGTTCGTGGGTCAGGGTGAGCCGAGCGATCACGTCCTCGGGTTCGCTCGGTACGAAAAAGCGGTACGTATCGGGAAAGAGCCGGCCCTCAAGCTTCCGCGCTTCCGCGATCTCGGCGATACGGCCGCGCGGCGTCACGCCCGCTTCCGCCATGATGCCGTCGATCTCGCGCGCGGTGGCGCCTTCGGGTATCGTAACCTCAACCTCGCGATTCGTTCCGAGAACGAGCGCTCTAAGAATGGCGGGCGAGGACTGGGACGGTGAGAACGCATACGCCCCGGGTTTGAGTTCCCGGACCCTGCCGCTCATGGCGGCGAAGAACATGAACGAAAGCTTGGAGCGGACCAGGCCTGCGGACTCAAGCCGTGCGGCGATCGCCCCCGAGCGTTCGCCCGGCTGGATAACGAACGATTGCGGAAGCTTGTCCGCGGCGACGGGCCGAAGCCCGGCAAAGACAAAAATTCCACCAAAAAGCATCGCGACAAAAGCGATGCCGAGAACGCCCGCAATTATCCAAATGTCAGGTCCGGGCCGCAATGGAGTGAATAATAGCAACGAGAAACGCGCTGGTCAACAAATTCGAGCCGCCGTAGCTCAAGAACGGGAACGGTACGCCGACCACGGGAAAGAGTCCCAGGGCCGAACCCACGTTGATGGCGAAGTGCGCGGAGAGCATGATGACCGTCCCGAGACAAATGAACTTCTCGAAGTTCTTCTCCGCAGCCGCTCCGACCCTAAGGATCGCAACAAGCAGATACAAAAAGGCGCCCACGACCGCAACGCCTCCGACCAGCCCCCATTCCTCGATGAAGGCGGAGAACGCAAAATCGGTGGACGCCTCCGGCAGGAACCCGAGCTGAACCTGCGTCCCCTGCCCAAAGCCCTTGCCAAAGAGCCCCGCGGAGCCCACCGCGATCTTTGATTGGATGACGTTATAGTTCACGCCCAAAGGATCGCGCTCCGGCACGAAGAGGCCGATGACGCGATCCTTCTGGTACTCCTCGAGCCAGACGCCCCACAAGAGCGCGCCCAACAGGGCAAAAAGCACCGCGGCGAACGCGAGATGGCGGAGCCGGATGCCGGAGACGAGCACGAACCCGAACCAGATAAAGAAGAGAATGAGCGCCGAACCGAGGTCCGGCTGGAGCGCGATGAGCATCGCAGGCAACGCGGCGAACGCGAACGAGGTAACGAGCGTGCCGGCATGCGCGATGCGCATATGTCCGCTTGAGAAAAACTGCGCATAGAGCAGAATGAGCGCGGCCTTCATAAACTCCGCCGCCTGGAACTGAAAAGAACCGAGGAAGAGCCAACCCCGCACACCCCGGACCGAGGGGGCGAGAAACAGCGTGAGCACAAGAAGCAGTATCCCGGCGGCGTACACGCCGCCCACGATCCAGCGATAATTGACAAGCGACCGCCAGTCGAACCGCTGGACAGCGACAAAGACGACGAGCCCGAACGCTATCCAGAGAAGCTGGTACCAAAAGAGATGGCGGGCGGAGGAGAGGAACACCAGAAGCCCGGCAGCGAGGACGACCCCCGCGGGAATAAGCAGTTTAGCGGAACCCATCGTGCGCATACGTTCTAACGCCGCCCCTCGAAATAGAGCTTGGTCGCTCGGAGGTCAAAACCGGGAAGCACGGGATGCGTGATCTGGAAAAACCGTTCCTCAAAGGGCTTTACGTCGCGGAGTTCCGTCGTCGAGGCGCCGGCGACCGCGCCGAACTGGTCGAAGTAGAGCGCGCCCACGATGAGGCGGCGGAACGGCACCGTTTCTCCGTTCACGATAACGCCGGAGGTCGCAAGGGTACCGCCCTGCTTCTCCTCGGTCTTCACTTCCCGGAATTGCATCAACGGCGTCGGGAACTCTTCCTTCCGCTTCCACGTGACGCTTGAGATCGTGAAATTCGCGCTGCCGACGCTGCCCTGCGCGATGCCCGCGGCCGGTTCGACGAAATATTTTATCTCGCCGGGATAGATGAACGATTCGCCGGAAACGACCTTCATGACGCGGCCCGCGCCGTCCTTCACCTCGAAGGCGTACGCGAGCGAAGCGGCGCCGAACGTGAAGTTCTGGTTCCGCACCTCCGCAAAGAGCGTGGCGTTCGCTCCCGCGAACAGAACCTTTACGGAACCCGCCGTGAGCGGCACAAGCTTCCCGATCTCGCAGGACTCGCACGGGCCCCCGCAATCCACGCCCTCCTCGCCCTGGTTCTGACGACCGTCAAAACAAGAGGCGGGATTCCGGAGGAGTCCGAAATAGACACCGCTTACGATGCCAAAAAAGACAACAAAATAGAACGCGCCGTAGAGGACCTGCTTGGTGGTGCGGGAAAGAGACATGGAGATATTGGTATTGTACTTGAAGAACGGGCCAAATAACAAAATAGCGCTTCTGTATGCCGGCGTACCCTACGTTCGCCCCGAAGGACTATTATCGGGCTTGCGCACTTTCACCCCGTACTAGAACAAAGTTCAGTACGGGGCATGCTTCTCTGCGAAGCCCCGTACCGAATTGCGAACAATGATATCCCAGCGAAGCCTACGTTCGCCCCGAAGGACTATCATCGGCCCGGCGCGCTTTCACTTCTCTGTTCGGAATGGGAAGAGGTGGGACACACGTCGGTAAATCACTGGGAAGTCGCTGGTCGCAATTCTGGTACGGGGTTCGGCTTGCCCGCCGAAACTTTAGTGAAGGCGGGAATGGGAACCCTCCTTCGCTCTCCGAGCTACGGAGGGCATGGGAGGTGGGACACGCGCAAGTAAAACACCGGCAAACAGAAACGCTCTTTATGGGAGAGAGCGGGATAAAACGTCAGTTTTGGAATGGTCGGGAGATCATTAGTACTCCTTGGCTAAACACCTTACGGTGCGCACACCTAGAGCCTATCACCTCGTAGTCTTCGAGGAGATCTTGTCCTTTCGGACGATACCTAATCTTGGGGTGGGCTTCGTGCTTAGATGCTTTCAGCGCTTATCCCGTCCGTACATAGCTACCCGGCGGTTCACCTGGTGGCAAAGCCGGTAGACCAGAGGTACGTTCAGCCCAGTCCTCTCGTACTAGGGCCAACTCCCCGCAAGTATCAACGCCTGCAACAGATAGAGACCAACCTGTCTCACGCAACTACTCAACGATTACTCGTTGTTTGGACTATACCACCATCCTCCGAAGCTCTTTCGAGCGAAGGAGGAGATCGACGTCTTAGCATCCCGCCACGCGGGACGCTCCGCTCCTGTGAGCAAGTCTCTACGGGGTCAACTCCGATCTCTGATCGGAGCGACTTCCCTCGGGGTTATCCTTAAATCCCAGGTTGAGAGATTGTGTAGGACTTCACCGATATGAGTCGATTTTTCGATCCAGATTGCTCTGGAAAGCCGCCGTGTTCGATGTCTCCCGGTTCAGGTGTTGACGGTCTGAACCCAGCTCGCGTGCCCTTTTAATTGGCGAACAGCCAAACGCTTGGGACCTTCTCCAGCCCCGCGCTAG
>CAYSDW010000022.1:0-1446 GCA_964429925.1 uncultured Candidatus Saccharibacteria bacterium
CAGGTCGCAGGAGGCGGTTCAACTGCTGTCACGGCCGTTCTGGCCCGCAGCCAAAGCCTTGCCTGGGCCGAATACTCTGCGGCGCGGAACGAGAGCGCGCTTATGACCTCGGATCTTATCCTCCGGACCTCTTCGCGCCTTGCCACAACGACCGGCACGATCGAGAAGATCGGCGAAGAGCCGAGTGGCGGTTTTCTTCTGCTTGCACAGAATGGTCGGTTGTTCTCGCTGCCCCGCTCCGCAAAGGAGCCGGAAACGATCGAGGAAGCGGCCGCGGATTTTCTCTCCTCCCCCGCGGATCAGCGCTTTATGGTCCGCCTTCGGGACGGCTCGCTCGCGCTGTGGGACCTCCGAGGAATGGCGCGACGCCTTAAGCTTTCGCTCGTTGCGGATGAGTTCTTGTGGCACGAAGACGGCGCGCATATTTTCGCGCGCCGCGGAAGCTCCGTTGTGTTCGCTGAACTGTTCGAGGACGGCACCGTGCTCGGGACGCCGCTTGGCGATGCCGTGATGAGCATGGCCTACGACCCTTCAAGGAACCTTTTTTACCTGCTCGAGGGCGGCGCGTTGCGCTCTCTCGAACTGTAGTGAACAAAAGCTAGCGCAACCGCGAGGCCTCCGAGGAGATCAAAGAACAGATCTCCCATCGTGTCGGCGACGCCTTGCTGGCCAAGAAGCTCATAGGTGCTCACGCCCCTCTGGAGGATCAGATCCATGCCGAACTCGTAGAACTCCCACATGACGCCGACAAGCGCCACCATCGCAAGCGCCTGAAGAACAGCTCCCCCCATTCTTGCGGGTTCTCCGAAGTAGGCGGGGAAACGCCGCCGTGCCCAGAAAAAGAACCCGCTTGCCCAAGCGCCGCCTGCAAAGTGCATGACGGTATCAAGCCAGAGGAACTTCCAGTAGAGGAAGCTCAAAAGAGCGAAGAAGTGAAATCCGACAATGATAAAGAGGCCTGCGGCCAAAACATGCGGGAGCCGGGACCTCATCGCTTCTACCGCTTGGACCACCCCGACGCTTCGGTCGGGGCCCCGACTTCGCTCCGCGAACGTCGGGGCTGCGCGATTATCGCTTCGACCATTGAGGCGCACGTCTGGCTTTCTTCAAACCATATTTCTTGCGTTCCACCATACGCGGATCCCGGGTCATGAAACCGGCACGACGAAGTTTCGGCTTCAGCCCTCCGTCCATGCGCGTGAGCGCGCGAGCGATGCCATGCCGGAATGCTTCTGCCTGGGCCTCGAGGCCGCCTCCCTTGATCCTTCCTTCGACCGCCACGTCCTTTTCCATTCCGACCTCAAGAAGAGGCGCAAGCGCGGCCTTGCGTTGCCGGAGGGTCTTGAAGTATTCGTTGTAGCTCTTGCCGTTCACCTTTATCTCGCCAGCTCTTTTCCAAAGACGCACGCGCGCCGCCGCCGTCTTCCGGCGGCCGACCGCTTCGAT
>CAYSDW010000022.1:1546-9818 GCA_964429925.1 uncultured Candidatus Saccharibacteria bacterium
CAATTTCTTTTTTGTCTTTTGCGATTGCCATTGTTATTTCTCTATCACCAAACGCCTAAGCCGTTTGTCGCGCAGCCAGTTTTTGGGAAGCATGCCTCGCACTGCGTGGCGCAGGACGAACGCGGGATTTTTTTCCTGCTTCTGGCGGTAGGTGAGCTCTTTGAGGTGTCCCATGTAGCCCGTGTGGCGAAAATAGATCTTTTGCTCCGCCTTCCTGCCGGTGACCTCGAGAGCGCGGACGTTCTTCACCGTAACCTTGATGGTGCGGTCAACGCGCGGATTGTAGTCCGTACGATGCTTGCCCTGCAAGAGGTGGGCGATCTTCGCCGCCAACCTTCCCAGGCGCTCGCCCTTCGCGTCAATAACGTGTTCTTCCATGGTAGTCCTGGTGATTCTAAACGAATTCAATGACGGCGACGCGGCTGCCGTCGCGTTTCCGGCGCTTCATCTGCTTTACGATGCGCAGATATCCGCCGCTCCGGTCGGCATAGCGCTTGGCGATCTCGAAGTAGAGCTTCTCGGCGGACGCCTTGGGAAGCCGGGCCAAAAGGAGCCGCAAGCTTGAGAGCGTTTGCCGCTTGGCGAGCGTGACCAGCTTTTCAACGACGGGCCGGATCTCCTTCGCCCGCGCCTCGGTCGTTTCGATCCTCTCTTTAAGGATCAGGTTATGCGCGATCCCCTTTCGGAATGCGCGCCGCTTCCCGGTCTTTCTGCCGAATTTTCGCCCTTTCTTGCCGTGCCGCATGCCTTATTCGTCTTCCTTTTTCTTGGTCGCGCGCTTTCGTTTTGGCTTCGCCTCTGCAGCAGCGGGTTGCGCGGCCGCCTGCCGCACTTCGACGACGGAGATCTTTCCAAAATGGTCCGTAAGGATGTTCGCGGACTTATGAAGGGCCGCGGACGGCGTAATGGTGCCGTCGGTCGCGATCGTGATGCGAAGCCGATTGTAGTCGGTGCGCTCACCCACGCGCATATTCTCCACGGAATAGGTCACGCGAATGACGGGCGAGAACATCGCGTCGATCGCAATGGTGCCGATCGGCAGCTTCTCCATCTTGCGCGCATCAACGGGAAGATAGCCCAGTCCGCGCTCCACCGTGAGCTCCATGTCGAGTTCGGCCCCCTTCGCGGTCAAAGTCGCGATGTGCGCATCGGGACTCACGAGCTCCACCTGGGAGTTCCCTTTGATATCAGCGGCGGTCACGTTCTTCTCGCCCTTCACTTTGAGCGAAAGGACCTGCGGCTCGTTCGTGTGCATGACAAAACGGACCTTCTTGAGGTTCAGCGCGATCTCCACCATATCTTCAAGCACGCCCTCGATGGTGGTGAACTCGTGGCCCGCGCCCTTGATCTTGATCTGGGTCACGGCAGCCCCCGGCAGCGAGGACAAGAGGGTCCGGCGGAGCGCGTTCCCGATGGTAAGGCCGTACCCGGTATAGAGACCTTCGATCTCAAAGACGCCTTCCGTGTCCGTTTCGGAAACGGTCTTCAGGGTTACGCCTTCGCTTAAGTGAATTAATTCCATGGATTGCTTGTTTTGTTGCGTTGATTACTTTGAGTAGAACTCGATCACGGCGTTGACGTCAAAGGGAGATTCGACGTTCGTCGGCAGTGCGACGACCTTCCCCTCGAGCGTTCCCGGATCCACGGCGAGCCACGGCGGCAGTTGACCCTTTTTAAGCTCCGCCGCCAGCTCGGAGAACATCTTCTTGTTCTTCGATTCGGGCCGGATCGAGATCACGTCCCTCTCCTTCACGCGGTAACTCGGACTCGTCACCTTTTTTTTATTGACCATGATATGCCCCTGCACCACGAGTTGCCGCGCGGCAAAACGGGAAGGACCGAACCCGAGCCGATAGAGTACATTATCGAGCCGGCGCTCCAGAAGTTCAATGAGCTTCGGGCCCGTAACCCCGGTCTGCCTGACGGCGTCCTTCACGAGGCGCTTGAGCTGTTTTTCGGTAAGGCCGTAACTTATCCGAAATTTTTGTTTGGTGCGAAGCTGCTGGCCGTATTCGGATGGTTGGCGACGGCGCCTGTTCTTGCCCTGAATGCCGGGCGGGTACGGACGGCGGACGACTGCGCTTTTTGGCGAAAGCGAACGCGCTCCTTTCAAAAGAAGCCGTTCTCCCAGTGCCCGCTCTCTTCGTTCGCGAGGTCTTCGTTCCATAGTACTGTTATACCCTTCTCACCTTCGGCGGCCGCGGGCCGTTGTGCGGGATCGGGGTCACGTCTTTGATCGAGAGAATATTAAAGCCCTGATTGGTGAGCGAGCGGATCGCGGAATCCCGGCCGCTGCCGGCTCCCTTCACGACCACTTCGACCGCGACCGGACCGCTTTTCCGAAGCTTCTCCGCGAGCGCCGCCACGATCTTCGAAGCGGCGAAGGGGGTTGCCTTCTTGGGACCGTTAAAGCCCAAGGAACCGGCCGTCGCCCAGGCAAGCACGTTGCCCTTGAGGTCGGTCACCGTGATCGAGGTGTTGTTGTAGGTGGCGTTGACGTACACCCTTCCCTGCTCCACGCGGCGGCCTGACGCGCCGCCCGCCTGCGCCTTACGTGCCGCCCCTTCTTGCGCCTCGCCCTCCTTGAGCGTCGCCTCGACGCTCGGTTTTGCGATCTTTTTCTTACCCATGTTACTTCAGTTCTGCCTTGCGCCGGCCGCTGCCCGCGGTCTTCCGCACGTTCCCGCGCACGGTGCGCGAATTGGTCTTCGTGCGCTGGCCGCGCACCGGCAAGCGCTTCATGTGACGAACGCCGCGATAGCTCTTGATCTCCTTAAGACGCTGAATGTTCTGCCGCACGATCTGACGCAGTTCACCCTCGACTTTATGGTTCTTTTCGAGGTAGTCCTGAATGCGGCGCGTCTCTTCGGAGGTAAGATCCTTGGCTCGTTTTGCGGGGCTAATTTTCGTAGCGCTTAGGATCCGCTGGGACGTCGTAAAACCGACCCCGTAGATATAGGTAAGTGCGATCTCGATCTTCTTCTGGTCCGGAATGTTGATGCCGACGATGCGCATGTTAGCCTTGCCGCTGCTTATGCTTCGGGATCTTGCAAATCACATAAATCCGTCCACGGCGACGGACGGTTTGACACTTCTGGCAGATCTTTTTGACCGAAGCTCTGACCTTCATAAAATTTATTCTTTAATTTTACAATCTCCTGATGATCCTCCCTCGGGTCGTATCGTAGGGGGAGAGCTCTACGGTCACCCGGTCGCCGACAAGGATGCGGATATGGTGAATGCGAACCTTGCCCGACACGTGGGCTAATATCACGCGGCCATCTTCCGTCTGGACGCGAAATGTCGCCCCCGGCAACGCCTCAATGACGGCACCGGTGACCAAACTCTTGTTCGTTCCGTTAGGCCCACCCATGTCGCGGGGAGGCAGAAGCGGAAGTGCTGTTGAACATTGCAGAGATGCTCAACACAGTATCATGCCCGTGGGGCGGCGTCAACTCGCGGCGATCTGCGGCAATGTGCATCGACTCTTACTCTATCTTCACGTCGACCCGTTCCACGTTCGACGGCACCCTGCGTACCCAGAACGGCCACAATGATATCTTGGCGCTTTCAAAGCCCGGCAAGGTGGCGATGAGCGTCCGCAAGTCGGCCTCTGACTTTCCTGCGGCCCGCTCCCGGAAAAGCCCGGGGTCAATGTGTTCCGCGAACACGCCTTGGTAGGTCGTTGGTATCTGCAAACGGCCTGCGTCGAAATCAGCCGAGACCGCGCCGAACGAGAGCGTGAACTCGACGGGCTCCGTCTCCTCGCCCTCTTCCTTGCGCGCCAGAGCGACCGCAAGCGCCTTCACGTCCGATTCGCGGAACGCGAGCATCTTCATCTCGGCCTCCGCGAAGATCGAGAACTTACCCTCTTCGTCCGTATCGTCGATGACCGTCTCCTTCACGATGCGGAACCTCGTGCCGCCTTCGGGAGCCATAAACTCCTTCGGCAGTTGGCTCCTTAAGAATCCCGACAGCATATCCTTGAGCGTCCGCGTGATCTCTTCCCGTCCTTTCACCAGATCTTCGGGAGACGGAAGCGCCACTTCGCCGATGAACCCGCCCGTCATCGGCGCTTTGGATTCGGCGTAAAAACCCTGATATTTCGGCGAACCCTGAAAACCGGGAATGGTAAAACGCGAGACGGGGCCGATGTTATAGTCGGCGCCGGGTTTGTCGGCTATCACCTCGACGTCGATCGAGGATGAGATGATCTTTCCCTCCTCCACGCGCGCGCCGGGAACGGTTATGCCCTTCACGAGGCGGAATATCTTGCCTTCCGGGGTAAGAAGGCGCGTGCTCGCGACCAGGCTCTGCTTCTCGGAGCTATAGGCGTTGTAGACGGTCGCGGTTCCCGCGGCTTTTCGCTCCACCGTCTTCCGGCCGGAGGCCGGGAACGAAAGACGCACGTTCCGGTTCTCTAGAAAGAGTTGGGCCGGCACTTGAAGCGCGGCGGGTGAAACCGCTGCGACGCGCGTGGCGGCGGTGATCGTCTCCTCCAAGCTCCACGACTGCTTCTTTCTCGTTACGGTGATATCGGCGCGCGGCAGAACGATGCCTGCCGTCGCGACCGCGGCGATAACCACGGCGCCAAGAACGGCAAGCTTCAATAGGCGCTTCCAGCCCCAGGCGCGAACGCCGGCGTAAAGCCGGGGGCGGCGCGAAGACCCGGTTTCGGCCGGGAGAGGCTCCGGTCCCGGCATTTCTTCCACCGGTATCCCCGCCTCGGCAGGAAGCTCTTTATGCGATCCGTCAGCCGACGGAGTAGGTGCGTTCCTGCGAAGCTTGGAGCGCAGGCGGGAGGCGAATTGCGGCCGACCCTCCCCTTCCGGCTCGCGCGCCGGCCGTCCGGCATCCGAAACGACACTGCGGCTCACGATGTCGCTTACCGGCCGTCGCGGTCCGCTCAAAAACGGGTTCACGGCCTCGAGACCGCTCGCTTTGGCGAGCGCCAGTATCTGGTCGTCCACGGACTCGATCAGTATCTTTTTTCCGACCGAATCCGCTTCGCGCTTCACAAGATGGAAATTCGCGAGCGACCCCAAAAGCCGCGATGCCCTGGGGATCACCAGCACGATCGATTCGTCGCCCGTTTCGAGCACTTTCTCGACGACGGAAGCGATGTCTTCATTTTTAGTTACAAAGATCTTTTCCATGGAAACGTATGCTCTACGGGATGAGCCAGCGGGCGCGCCGCTTGGCGAAACGGTCCAGATGCTCGTTGCGGCGCGAGAAGTAGTACTCGATGAACGCCGCCAAACTTAGGAAATGGGACGGATTGCTTGCACGCGCGCTCGTACTGGCGCCTGCGAACGAGAACCCCATGCGCTCAAGAACGGAAGGAATGTCCACCGTCTCAACCATGACATCGTGTCGCTCGGCGATATTCTGAAGCGGCAGCGGGTAGAACACGTTCAGATAAAAAGGGTGCGCAAGGCGCACGTTCGACTTCAGAAGCCGCACCAGGGACGTGACGCCGTTCGAGATGAGAACGTCGATGCGCCGGCCCATGGGGGGCGAGAGGTCTTTCTGAATATACCGAGCGGCGATGGCTTTCGCAATCGGGTACTCCACAGCCAGCTCGTCCATCATGCTCCCCAGGAGTTGCCGCTCACCCCAGGGAAAGGTGCCGACGAGCTCGGCCATAGGCAGCGAAACGTGGCCCGCGGCGTGAGGCCGCCGTTCGAAGATGTACAAGCTGGTCGCGTTCGAGAACAGGTTCCCCAGCACGAACTTTTTATGAGGCACGGAGCGCGAGAGCACCTGAAGCCCCGCGACGCCCGCCTCGGTGATGAATTCGATCGTATGCTTGGGAAGGATCTTGGTAACCTCGTCGAACAGGGGCCGGGCCACGAAGGTCTGCTCCAGGGCAACTTCCACGGTCTTGGCGGTGAACCCAATGGGATTGAACACGTGGTGGCCGTCCAGCCGCACGTCCAAGATGCGGATGTTGGCCAAGAGCAGGTCAAGGTCGTTCACGCCCAACCGCGCCATCGCGATCGGACGATAGTGATCGAAGAAGCGCCAGACCGCTTGGGAGATGAGATTCTCCAGCTCCCCGTCATCGATCACCCGATGGGCATGCTCGCGCTCGAGAAGCACGGCGCCGGGGATGGTAGCGGCGAATGCGGGATCGAGTATTAAAAGCGTCGGATACTTTCCTTTCGGAAGCGCGCGAAGCAGGCGTTCGAGCCCCTTTGCGTGCGCGCTTTCGCTTGCACTCACGCTTACGCTCTCGTTCGGTTGGAACCACGTCCGGCGCACGGAGATGGCCCTATCCCGATCCAACCCGAAAAGAGTCGCGCGGTTGCCTTGCTTTAGGAGCTCAACGGCCAGATACCGCTCGTTCTTTTTGAAAATTGTGGGGAGCTTCACAAGGAGTTTCCTGGGATGGCGATGCGCCATTTCGCCATCCGTACCTCCATTATAATCTTTCCCGCTCATTTGCGCATCGTTCCCTTGAAACTCCCATTCTCGCTTCTGCGCTGCTCCTCTTGCCCTGAGGGGGTTTCCGGAGGCGCCTGCGGCTTGGTCGGCAGGTTTTCCTGTCGCGCAGGTGCCGAGGCGAAGGCCGCCGCGCCGCTGGAACGCGGCGAGCCGACCCCCGAAGAGCAAGAGGAGCAGCGCGCTCTCTTATTCCACCGTTGCCCGGATGCGGCGCACGCCTGCGCCCACCGCCTCCTCCTTGAGGATCCTGAACGTTCCGATCTCGCCCGTACGCGACACGTGCGGCCCTCCGCAGAACTCTTTGCTATAGGCCGTCGCGAGCGTCTCGCCGACAAAATACACCTTCACGACTGCGGGGTATTTTTCTCTGAAAAAGTACAGCGCGCCGGTCTGCTCGGCCTCCGTCTTCGTAAGTTCGGCGCAGTGCACGGGCAGGTCGGCGTTCGCCTTTTCGTTCACGATCTCCTCCACGCTCTTCAGTTCTTCGGGCGAAAGCTTCCGAGGGAACGCAAAATCGAACCGTGTGCGCTCGGCGGTGATGTCCGAACCGCGCTGTTCCACTCCGGGTCCGAGCACGTCACGGAGCGCCTGCTGTAAGAGATGCGTCGCGGTATGAAGACGCGTCACCTTCGTGAGCTCCTCCTGGTCGGCGGCTTTGAGCTCGCCGGTGTTCAAAATAAGGCCGTGACCGCCGAACTTTTTTAGGGCGCCGGCGCGGGAGACCTTCTTGTGCCGCTCGAACTCCCGCTCGAACCCCTCGCGCGTGAGATCCTTGGCCACGCCCTTCGGCGCAAGCTCCTTAATGAGCTCAAAAGGAAGGCCGTAGGTTTCGTACAGCAGGAACGCCTCCTTGGCCCCGATCACGGCGTGTCTCTGGAGCTCCCCCAGGCCTTTTGCGATCGCCTTCTCGAACTTCTCCTTTTCCGTCTCGAGCACGCCCAAAATGCGCTTCTCGTCGGCAAGCTCCTTGTAGATGCCGCCGAACATCTGCCGCGCCTTCGCTACGGCATAGGGGAAGAGATCGGCATGGATGTCATGCGCGATCTGGTAAGCCATAACACGGCGCACAAGGCGCCGCAGAATGTAGCCGGCCTCCTTGTTCGAGGGAGCCACGCCGTCGCCTATCAGGAACACCGAGGCGCGCAGGTGGTCGGTAAGCACCCGAAGCGCTCGTTGGTCGAGTCCGGGCGCGATGCTCGCGATCTCCGCCGCGAGCGGATGAAGAAGGTCGGTCTCGAAGACGTCCGCATACCCGCCGAGAACAGCGAGCAACCGCTCGAATCCCATGCCGGTATCCACGCCCGGAAGCTTCAGACGCTCGAGCGTGCCGCCCCCGGCCAAAAGTTCCTCGCGGGAGACGTTGCAAAAAAATTCGTTGAAGACGAGGTTCCATATCTCCACGCCGTCCACGTAGATCTCCGACGTCGGACCGCAGGGGCCGCCGCTCCCCGTCGGGCCCCAAAAGTTGTCATCCATCCCCCGCTCATCGATGCGCTCCTTGGGAACCTTCACCACTCCGTGCCAGATGCGGTAGGACTCCGCGTCGCGCGGCACCCGTTCGTCGCCCTTGAAGATGGAAACGCGGATGCGGTCGGGCGAAACGCCGAGGCGCTCCGTCACGAACTCGTAGGCCCAGACAATGGACTCCTCCTTGAAGTAATCGCCGAACGAGAAATTGCCGAGCATCTCGAAGAACGTAAGATGCGTTTCGTCCCCGACCTCCTCGATGTCGGACGTGCGGAAGCATTTTTGGATGGACGCGGTCCGGCGCGCGCCGAAGTCGCGCTCGGCGTCGAGCTCGCCGGTGTAGTAGCGCTTGAACTGC
>CAYSDW010000023.1:0-1261 GCA_964429925.1 uncultured Candidatus Saccharibacteria bacterium
CGTGACCTGCCGCGCCTCGTCCAGGACCACGATGTAAAGCACGGTATCATCGCCTTCGAGCGCGACCATGTAAAGCTCATCCGTGAGACGGTGCAGATCGCGCGAAACGCGGGGGTCACGGACATCAAGATCGTGCCGGAGTACTCCGAGCTTCTCGGCCAGAAACTCTCCTTCCGCGATCTCAAAGAAGTAAGCGTGGAGGACCTTTTGGGACGCGACCCGGCCCGGATCGACACCGAAGAGATCAAGCAGCTCCTCCATGGCCACGTGGTGCTCGTAACCGGCGCCGCGGGCTCCATCGGCTCGGAACTCTGCCGCCAGATCTCGCAGTTCCTCCCCGCGAAACTCGTCATGCTCGACTTCAACGAGAGCGGCATCTTCGATCTTGAGCATGAACTGCGCCGTTCCTTCCCGAACGCGGAATTCGTCTCTATCGTCGCCTCCATCACCGACCAGCCGAAGATGGAGGCCCTCATGGCCGCCTATCGGCCGGAGGTCGTCTTCCATGCCGCCGCCTACAAGCACGTGCCGCTCATGGAGGAGTACCCCGAGGAGGCCGCGCGTGCGAACAGCCTGGGCACCTATTACGTCGCCCTGGCGGCGCAAAAAGCGAACGTCAAAAAGTTCGTCTTCATCTCGACCGACAAGGCCGTGAAGCCGCTCTCCGTGATGGGCAAGACGAAGCGCGCGGCGGAGATCGTGGTCAAGAGCTTGAACGCAGAGCACAGTACTCGCTTCGTCGCGGTGCGCTTCGGAAACGTCTTGGGTTCGCGCGGCAGCGTGGTGCCGCTCTTTGAGGAACAGATCCGCCACGGCGGTCCCGTAACCGTCACGCACCCCGACATGACCCGTTATTTTATGACCATTCCCGAGGCGGCGCTCCTCGTGATGGAGGCGGGCGCGATCGGCACGGGCGGCGAGATATTCATTCTCGACATGGGTAAGCCCGTGAAGATCATCGACCTCGCGCACGAGCTCATCCGCCTTTCGGGCTACAAACCGGACGAGGAGATCCCCATTGTCGTGACCGGCATCCGCCCCGGCGAGAAGATCTTCGAGGAACTCTTGACCGCGGAAGAGGGTTCGAGCGCCACGAAGTGGGAAAAGATCTTTATCAGCAAAACCGACAACCACCTGAACCGCTCCGTCGTGGAAGAACGTGTCCGCGCCCTCGAGCGGCTCTTTGCGGAACACACCCCGCCGCGCGAAGACGTCGTGAAGCTCATCGACTTGTTTATCTCATCTTCTTGAGCGCTTCCCT
>CAYSDW010000023.1:1271-9710 GCA_964429925.1 uncultured Candidatus Saccharibacteria bacterium
CCGCTCGTCCTCCCAATAACGTAGGATCTCCTCTCCCGCGAGCCGCGCTTGTTCTTTTTTGTTGCTTCCTGCATAGAGACCAAAGAGGCTATAGAGGCATTCCGGCCGACGCGGACTCGCCTCAAGACAGCGCAGATAGAGCTCTTCGCTCCTCCTTGCATAAGCTGCGTTGCCCGTGCGCGTCCACGCCGCCTGATGGATCCTTGCCAGAGAAAGGACGACCCTGGCGGGAGAACTCCCCCGCCCATCAAGAAGAGGCGCGAACATCTTCTCTGCGTACGTGGCCATGGCATTGACAACCTGCGGATCCCCTTGAACGCTGACCGTCCGCAAAAGCTTTTCGCTCGCAAACAGCACCGCCTCCTCCTGGCCGTACGGAGAGGGCAGGACAAGCGCCTCCTCGAACATGCCCAAGAATCGCTCAACCGTGGTCGCGCCACCGAGGTTCCTGCTCACCGCCGCGATCGCGCGGGACTTTCGGTACGGAAAATACGTCCCGATGACAAACGCGGAACCGATGACCGCGATCCCCATGACGGCAATGCCTTTGCGAAGAATAGTATTCATTTTTCCTTATTCTACTTACTACTTACTACTTTCTGTTTACTACTGAACTCATACGCCGCGTATCCCAGGAACAAAAAGAGTTGGAGATAGATGGGGAATATGTCGAAGATGACGATTCCCTGCGCAAGATACGCTACGGGAAACGCGAACCAGAGCGCGCCCCAGAGCACCTGCGTGCGGTCCCAAAATTTGAAGAACTGCCAGTAGAAGGCTGCGAAGATGGAGAGGAAACCAAGAAGGCCTACGGCACCAAGTTCCACAAGGTAGTCGAACACGATGCTGTGCGCGCGGTCGTACCAGGTTGTCGAATCGGCGCCGGGCGTAAAATGGCGGGTATCGAAGCGGCGATCGAACACCTCAGTAAAGTTCTCCGGGCCCCAGCCGAAAAGCGGCCGCTCTCTGAACGCCTCCCACGCCGTCCCCCATGCATACAGGCGCGTGAGATCGGACGAAGCGGAGATGCGAGCGAACCTTGAGACGATGGGGACCGCCCTGACCGGCGCGCTGTCCTTAAAGTATCGCAACGCCCCGCCTCCGAGGATAAGCGCGGCGAGAACGCTAAGCGCGATGACGCGCATACGTCCCTTCGCCGCCCAGCCTGCGAACCCAAGCCCCGCAAGCGTTCCCGCGACAAGACCGACCATCGCCCCCCGCCCCTGCGAAAGCACGAAAAAGATAGAGAAGAATCCCGCAAGCGCGAGAAGACCTACCCGTGCGCTCTTGCGCGTGATCTTTTCGAACAGAAGACCGATATAAAAGAATACGAACAGGAGATAGCTTCCTACATAGATCGGGGTCCCCAGAGATCCCGCGAACCGATCGACCAAGACGCCACGAGCGCCATAGAAACCATAGGGCCCCATGAAATACCTGCCGTTTTCAGGGGCGTCCATCATCGCCAAAACGCCGTAGCCCACAACCAGCACGGCGGCAACGAGCGAGACCCATAGCAATCCCCTCCACACGCGCGCATCCCGTACTACAAGTAGGAGGAGCAGAAAGGACGCATAGAGGTAAAGCATCGCGAATCCTCCCTCGCCCCGCTCGAAATTCGACCAGAACGCGAGGTTCGGATCGCGCGCCAGAAATGTCGAAATAAGGAAGGCGGCGACAAATGCGGTAACTGCCCATACGAGCGGTGAGGTAACAACGCGGCGAAATCGCTCCCTGACCTCCGCCGGTGACCCGGCAAACCCATACCACCACAAGAAAGCGGCCGCCGCAGCACTCACCCACAGACGGAACCAGTAGGCCTTCGCGCCGACGAACGGAAAAAACGTGCTCGGGGCGACGAGGGCGACGCTCAAGAGCGCGAGCGCAAGAAAAAAGTAAGAAAGGCGGAGAGCGCGCATCCCTTAGAGCGTATCAAGGATCTCCCAGTTCTCATTCCGCGCAAGATCAATGATGATGTCCAGATCGTCGGCCAGGGACGGCTGGAGAACCTTAAGCTTCTCGGCGTTCCGGATGACGCCGTCCTTGTCCCGCAGCATCCGGTACATCACGATGGCGTCGTGAAGATAGTCCTTGTTGCTGGGATGCTGTTGGGAAAGGATCTCCAGGAGCTCGACAACTTTTTGCGGCTCCTGCCAAGCGCGGTAAAAGATCGCTATATTTTTGAGGTCGCTCTCGAGAAAAAGGTAGAACTGCGTGTTGGACAGATCCGTTCCGGTGTAGTCAAGAAGAGTACCGATCTGCTTCCTGCCAAGCGCAAGCGCCGCGTCCATCTCTTTTTCCGCCTCGCGGCGCGCGAGCGTGCCCTCGGCGGTTCCTTTGTACCTTGGAGAATCCGCCATCAAGCCGTAGATCAGGCCGAGTTGGTAATGCGCCTTCGCGATGCGGTCGTCCTCTGCAAGCGTGTCCTTCGCGATCTGAAGCGCCTCGTCGTACCGTCCTTCGCCGGCCAGGATGAAAGAGAGGTAATAGCGCATGCCTTGGCGCTTTGGGGTAAGCGCAAGCGCTTCCCGCGCAAATGCCTCGCTCTTCTCGAAATTCGCCGGGTCCTTCTTCGCGCGTTCGTTATACGACTCGATGAGCGCGGCGTAATGCCGCGGCTCGAAGGGTTCCCGCTCCACCACCCCTTCCATCGCCGCTAACGCCTTGTTCGCCAGCGGCTCGAACTGCTTCGCGGTGATGAGATTACTGTTGTACAGCACTTCGATGAACTGCGCGCGTATCGCGGGCTGGATGAACGTGTACGGCGCGAGGAACGAATCGGCTCCTGCCAGTATCTTGTCGCCCACCTTAAGGGAGAGGATGCTGTGAAACCGCACCACCTGGACAAGCGGCACGTAGTTATAGGCGTAGAGCGCGTAACCGGATGCCGGGACGACAAGAAGCGCAACCGTAAGCGCGGCGGCTGAAAAGCCCCTGCCTGCAGGAGCAACTGTCACCGGCGATTCCTTCTCCGGCGACCGTGCAATGAGGATGCCGGCGAGGGTAAAGAAGACGATGTAGGATGTCGTCTGGTCGAAGATAAAGAGATTCTGTGTGATGTATGCCGCAAAGATACCGAGAAGAATCGGCGCCGACATTCCCGCCTGCCTGCCGGTAGGCGAGATTCCAGTCTGCGGGGCGTGCTTCCAGAGTTTCCAACCCATCAAGCACAGCACGGCAAGATACGCCGCAAGGCCGACAAGCCCCTGGGTCGTCGCAACGTCAACGAAGCGATTATGCGCCCGGTCGAACCAGTCCTCGGCGTAGAACGCATAGGACGGATCGTAATATTTGTTGTACGCGATGTTGTAGTTCTCGAGGCCCCAGCCAAAGAGCGGCCGCTCCTTGAACGCCTCCCAGCTCACCTTAAGAGCGATGAGGCGCGTTGCAGCCGAGGGCGTTACGAGAAGGTCGGTTTTCGCAAGACGGCGGATGCCGGGAAAAACCTGCCAGAACTCGGAGCTGCGGGTCGCCCAAAAGACGCCGCCGAAAATCACCAGCGCCGCAAGCGACGCGAGCGCAACGATTCGAAGCGACCGCCGCGCCCCGCCCTGGAACGACGCAGAGAAGGCGGCAACAAGCGCTCCCGCAAAAAGACCCACCACCGCGCCGCGGATCCCGGCGATAAAAACCGTCCCGAGCGAAAGCCCGGCAAACGCAAGGAGCGCCGCCCGGATGGCCCGCGACCCGGTCTTCGCATAGAGGAACGGCAGAAGCGCGAGCGAGATGATGAGGTGGCCCGAGAGGTAGGCGGGATTGCCCGTGTACGAGCCGGGCTGGGCAGTGGGGTCGAGCGCGAAAGGAAAGTTGGTCACCTCTAAGAACTGGAGCCATGCGTAGAATACCGTAACGAACGTCTCGGCAAGCCACAGCCAGGAAAAAACGAACCACTCCCGCACGTTAAAGAAGAGAAGCGCAAGCGTGAGAAAGATACCGTAGTGCAGTACGCCGAGGAACCCTTCGCCCCGCTCCCCTCCTCCGAAAAATCCGCGATAGGAGTTCGGCGCAAGCGCCACGCTCAAGGCCGCCGAAGCAAGAAAAAATGCAAGCGCGATGAAGAGTGGGTCTTTGAAAACCCTGGCCCGCGAACGCAGGCGGTCTGCGACGGAACCGGAAGAACCGGCTGTCCCGGTGAGCGCCTCAAGGACCACGAGCAGAGCTGCAAGAGCCAGCGCGACTTCGATGACGCTGCGGTAGAAGACCGCTTTCCCGAAGACAAAGGGGAAGAGACCGGGATTCACGACAAGAGGGGTGAGCGCCGTCGCAAGAAGGAGCACAAGCAACGCTCCGCGCATTATGTTCGCGGCATTCTGCATATAGTAGTAGGGATTGTACCCCAAACGGGTACACCACACAACATAAATTGTGGTGAGCCCTGTCGAACCAAAAAGCCCCGCCGAGGCGGGGCTTTTTGGCGTTCTCGACCACGGTTCTCAAGCCCGTGGTGAGCTCGCCGAACCAAACTAGTTGGAACGGGTCCGGGCCGTGTCCGGGAAGGTGTCTACGTAGACGCCGTTCGCCCAGTCGGTCGAGGTCAAGCTGTGCGTGGTTGCCGAGTTGTCGGACCAGACAAAGCCGGAGTCGTTCGCATTCACTACCGCATCGACACCCGTGTCGCTGCTTGTAAGCGTTGTAACCGCGTCAAGCCACGCAACATTCTTCAGGATGCTCGCGGTCGTCGTGTCAACACGCAAGACGAGCTGGGTCGAGATGCTGGAGCTGACGCCGGGAGCAGTAACCGTACCGGCCAGGCGGTACTGCCTGCTGCCGCCCGCCGGGATGACCTCCTCGGTCGGGATGTAGACGATGTACGTGCCTGCCGTTGCGGTACCGCCAGTCGCGGTCGTGCCGAGCGTCAGGTTTGTGCTGTTCGTCATGTCACGAATCGTGAACGCCGCCGTGTTGGCGCCGAAGAGCGGAACCGTAGCAGACGCACCGCTGACGTTGAAGCTCACCACGTTCCACGAGAGCTGCGCATTCGAGCTCTTGTTCGTTACGGTGAAATCCAAGAGGTCGTTCGCGCCGTTGAACAGAGCCGTTCCGGCAGATGCAGTCGTAACCGTGGGGTAGGTCTTGTAGACCACCTTCTGGTTGCCGCTTACGCCAGCCGAGGAACCCGCAAGCGCGTAGACCGTGGAGGCCGCGCCGGTGGCTTCGAAGCCATCGCCGCTCGCCGCCGAAGGCAAGACGTGAAGGTAGATGCTCCTGCCAGTCGTGCCGTTGCCCGTGCCGCTCAAGCTCGACGTATCGGCTTTTACGGTAAGGACTTTGGTCGTGTTCTTCGCGACCAGCCAACCGAGGTCTTCGATGACGATCTCGCCTGCGCTGCCACCGGCGCCGATCGGGGTGTAACCCGAGGTGGAGCCGATCTGCGTCGAGCCGTCGTAGAGGTAGACCGTCGGAATTTCGACGATCGAGGTCGGCGCGGTCGTCGAGGTGGTCACGTTGTTGACCTTAAGCTTCAGCTTCTTCACCGTCAGCGACTCGTTCGTGGCGGTGAAGTTGAACTTCGCCAAGACGGTCTTCGAGGCGCTCGCAGGAATGATGCCCGCCTTGCTCTCCACGTCCGTCGGTGCGCCCGCCACCGTAATACTGCCGGCCGCGAGGACCGTTACCTTGACCGCCAAATCGTTGTTCGGCGTGTCAGAGCCGGTGTAGAGCGGCTCGTTGCCCTCGGAGTCGAGCGCAACGATGTCCGTACCGGCGGTGCCGGTCGAAACGTCCGCCACGTAGACCGCCTGGATGTTATTCGCCGTCGCAGCCGAAGACAGGTTCGCCTTTACGGTTAGAACCTTGGTCTGGCCCTTCGGGATAACGTACGAGAGGGCGTCGAACGTTGCCGTTGCCGGAAGCGCCGTGCCTGAGAGGGACTTGATGGTGCCGACCTGCGTCGAGCCGTCATAGAGCCCCAAGCTCATCACGTCGGATTTCGCGCCCGCGAGCGTGCCGGACGCCGGCGAGGACGATACCTTGATCGTGGTGATCTTGATATCGTCCGCGATGGCGCGGAGCGAGAGGCCGAGGAACGGAACGCCCGTCGTGCCCTTGACGAAGCTGTCCGCAACCGGCGTCGCCCCGACGTTCACTTCGAGCGTCGGAACTTTGACCGACTGCAGGTTGCCCGCGATATTGGTCGAGGGCGAGAACTCGGTCGTCGCCAAGAACTGGTTGTTGTCCAGGTTCTTGATGTCCGAGGTGCCGAACGCCACGAGTGTCGCCGTCACCGCGTCGTTGTTGATCCAGTTCGTGTCGGTGTCGCCCGTGAGCTTGAACCGGCGGGACTGGCCCGCGTTGATCGTGAAGACGTCGGTAAAGACCTGCGAGCCGGAAGCGTCCTCCTTAGGACCGGCGACTACGAGGCCGGACGACACGTCAACGACCTTAAGGTCGTCGGGGCCGTTCTGAGCCGAAGAAGCCGTAATGGTCCAGCGGAGGTTCCGGATCTCGATGTTGTTCGCCGAAGCGATGGAGAAGTCAAAGAAGGTAAGGTCTTTGCCGTTCTTCTTGATGTCGCCAGCGTTCGGGCCGTTGAAGGTGATGGTCACCGTCGCGCCCTGAAGCGTCAGGTTGTGGTTGGTGGCGGAGTCGAACGATGACTTCGTAACCGCCACGCCATGGCCGTACTGTTCGCCCACGGCGTAGACGTCCGACGCCTCGTCAACGTAGAGCTTGATGGTGTCGCCGCTCTTCGCGCCGCCTCCGATGTCCGCGTAGACGTAGAACGTCTTCGAGTCACCCTTGAGCAGTGAGTAAGGAGTCGAGAAGGTGAGAACCGCAAGGTCTTTTGCGTTCACGCCCGAGGCGGTCGCCACCGAGGCGCCGGCCTGGTCCTTCAAGACGAAGTTCGCCAGGTTGGACTTGGAGATCGTGCCGCCGGAGAAGAGCGAGATGCGCGAGAGTTTCATGTTCTCGCTCGCCGCATCGATGCGGAACTGCGAGACCAAGGCGCCCACCTGTCCGATGCTCGGAGCCGCGGGAGAGCCGGTCTTCGTGAGCGTGATGGTGCCGGCCGTTACGGTCGACATCGTCATCTCGTTGCCCGTTACCGGCAAGCCGGAAACGGCAACGTCCGCGGAGATCGCGGTTACCGCCAAGCTGTCGCGGTTCGCCGCGCCCGGGGCGGTCGCCATGTCGGCGCGCACCGTGAGGGTCTTAACGCCCGCAACCGCAATGGCAAGGTTCGAGAAGGTCGCCTCGTGGGACGAAGAGTTCAGCGAGCGTCCCGAGGTAAGGCGGGTTTCCCCGTCATACAGGTAGACGTTCGAGAAGTCGCCCGTCGCACCGGCGCCGAACCGCTTTATCGTTACGTTCGAGACCGTGCCCGTTCCCGCAACGTTGAATTTGAGGAAGGTCACGCTCGTCGCTTTGCCCGGAACCGTTACCGCTGCCGGGTTGTCTGAAGCCACGCTCACCATGAGGCCGGTGCCGGGGACAACGACAGGCGGAGTGCCTGGCGTGCCGGGGGCGACGGCTGCAAGCGAGGTGTACTTTGCGCGGGAGATAGCACCGAAGTATCCCGCTGCAGGAGACACGCCCTTCGCCGCCTGCCATTTGGAGACTGCCGTCTTGGTCAGGTTGCCGAAGTACATGGATTCGCTGCCGGGGGAACCAGCGCCGCTCGCCGCGACTTGGTAGCCCGCAGAGTTAAGGTATTGCTGCAAGCATTTCACGTCATCGCCGGTCACACCGAGGGTGAGGTCCTTGGTGAAACTGCATGCCGCTACTGCCGCGCCACCTTGAGATGAAAGCTGTGCCTGAAGTGCTGCGATCTGCGCCAAAAGCGCGGTTATCTGGGCCTGAAGGTCTACGGTCTGCGCGTTTACCGCGACAGGAACCAAGAGCATCGCCCCGGACATCCAAACGCCGGTGGTTACAGAAAGCACAATAGAGGCAACTTTCCTAGAAGTAGTACCCATTGTTGCTGTTTATTTGTTACTAACGTTTTTTTATCGACTAAACTAATTAATTATTCGGCAAGGTTGACGCGCCGCGATTATCGACCCTCCGCCCTCTCGTGAGGAAGTCGGCGGATAACCGGAACACACAACCGAATTTCAATGTAGGTAGTTCGGGATGCCGTACGCCGCAGTGCGTGTGAGGTGCGCAGAACGGGCCGCATCCGCAAAACCCCATAAGTAGTTTGGGCCGGGGACAGTAATAAAAAATCCCCGATCATTATCGGAGGCTTGGACGCTAGCTATGGAACGGCAATGCCGCTCCAGAACTCACGATAGTCCAGCCTCACACCAGACTACTTATGTAATTACTGTAGCAAACGGGGCCGATTTTACAAGCTGTGGACAAGAAAACCGCTCTATTCGCTACATAAAGGGAAACGACACCGAAAAGGTAAAGTTACGGCTTTTTAGGCATGAAAAGACCCTCATTTAGTGGAGGGTCGTTTCGGAGATCAGGGGCTGGGAATGGGTGGCAAGAAGG
>CAYSDW010000024.1:0-3124 GCA_964429925.1 uncultured Candidatus Saccharibacteria bacterium
TCCTGGCCATAGTCGTCGGAGGAGCGTTCTACTTCCGCGCGATCGACGAAGAGATGCGGAAGCCGAACGAGGCCTTCGTGCAGATAGCCGACCTTCCTCCCTTCTATTTCGTGCGTGGCGACTTCGACAAGAACGACGCGGAGCGCGTCGAGGCCGCCTACGCCGATGGCTGTTCCGTGAAGACGGGAGGTAAGTGGCGCTATCGGGAGATGCCGCCTCGGGAAGTGAACGGAAGGGTGCGGACTTCGATCCTTCTCTGCCCGACTCTGAACTACGAGGACCGAAGAGAGGTCGAGCTCGCCTTCCCTGCGTTCGAGACGAAAGCAGGCGAACTCCTGCTCCTCACCGACGAGGTCATCGTCAAGATGAGGCCGGGGCACGATCTCTGGCATATCGTGGCGAGCATGGGGGTGACCGCATCGCGACCCCTGAAGGATGCGGAGCGCACCTACGTCATCACGCTTTCGCCGCAGGGACATGCGAACCCCATGGAACGCTCCCGTGAGCTCTTCTGGCGCGCGGAAGTCGAATGGGCTCAGCCGAACTTCGTCCGCATCTGGCCGAGGAGGGATTAAGGTGTGCTGGTTTAAGATGCTTCTCGTCCTCGTGTGGTGCGACACCAAGCTGATGCCGTGCCGCACCAGGTTGTGGCGGATCAACGCGCGGCTGGCCTACCTGGACTGGAAGCTCCGCCTCATTGACCGAAACCTTGAGCGGCACGGCATAGCGTGGCAAGAGCCGGAGTGGCTCGCGCAAGGCAAGGCGGAGAACCGCCGGAAGCTCGCCGAGCTCATGCGGCTCTACGCCGAGAAGAATCCCGGCGCGACCGTGCACGACTTCAAGAACTTCTGGGACCACGCGCCGATGTTCTACACGCCGCGCTTCCTGCTGCGCACCATCATTTTCGGATCTCGATTTTAGAAGAGATAAGATTCCGCCCCTCACCGCCTTTGGCGGATGAGGGGCTTCGCTTTTCGCTTGACTTTCCAAAAAAAGTTGCTATCGTATTCTGCAGCACAGAAACAGACAAAGGAGACGCCATCTTGCTCACCCTGATACTCGTACTCGTGCTCTGTGGTCTCTGGCTCGTCTTCGCTTTCACGTGGCCTTTCTGGATGCCCTATTTGGACAGAGGGTCCTACGACGGCGCCGGTGGCGGGCATCATCTCAACCACATGGGAGAGGGGAAATACCCGTGGTGATCGTCCGGGCACTCGCGCGAATGTTTTCGTCTCGCGAGGAGCGGGAGCTCCTCGACTGCATCAAGGGCGTGCGCCGCATCATCGCCCACTGCGAAAGCGAGAAGCGGCGCTGGCAGGAGGCCTGCCTCGCCACGACCGTGGTGCCTTTCGGTCACAACCTCGGCTACTTCATCAAGGAAGCTAAGTGGTTCGAAACTAAGGCCGCCGAGGCGCGTAATCTGCTCGCAAGCGTGATCGCGCTCTGCAAGAAGCTCAAGATCGAGGACTGGAAGGTCAAGGCCTTCGCGGCCCGCGCCGCCTGACAGGACACCGGACGCAGGACTGCTCGGAAAGACCGCCTGGCGGGTCTCCCGGGTTACGGACAGCCAGGTCTCTCCGGTCGCGGCGCGCGGCGCCGGAGAGGAAGAACAGCCGCCCGTCCCTCTGCCTGCCCCAGGAGGGAGGCGTGAACGAGAGGGCACCCCGCTCCGATGCACGTCGGAGCGGGGACTTCTTTTTTATGAATAGCGAGAAGGCCCGCGGAGCGGGCCTTCGGAAGGGTCTATGATATGGCAGCGTTTCTTACTCCGGCTCCCAGAGCAGCTCCTTCAGGCGAGCAACGATGGGCCGGGCGATGACGGGGTGGGGAAGGTTCTTTCCTTCGGACCATCGCGTCAGTGTGAGAAGCGAAACGCGGAACTCGTCGGCAAGCGTCTCCCAGTTGTGGGGGTTGTTCGCGAGGAAGAGCTCAAGGAGGTTCCGCAGCTCGGTTAGGACCATATCCACTGCCGTACTCCTTCTGACTGATAATTTGCTGGCTGCAGCAAAACACGTTTTGTGAACTATCGCAACTCGCGGCCTCGGAAATCTTTTTTGCTCAAACTCATTGGAGAAGCGCGGCGCTATGCTACAGCATAGCGCAGGCGTTAGGAGACTCCATGACCCGCCTCGTCTTCTTGACCGACATTCCACGCTCCAATACACTGCTAACGGCAACTTTCATCGCTCCAACACTAACCGACACAAGGAGGAATTCCGATGACGCGTCTTCTCGCCGTTCTTCTCGTTCTGGCGGTCGCGGCCGGCCTCGCCGCCGCGCCGGCCCAGGCACAGATCCGGGTCGGGGAGAACCCTTCCGCCTGGTCGAGCGCGGTCCAGGGATGCGACTTCGAGTGGCTTGTGCGCGAACTGCGGATCGTCGTAAAGGAATCCCGGGACGAGAAGGGACCCCTCTACGCGTTCGGCACCGCGTTGTCGATCTATCCGTGGGACTTCTGGATCGAGCTCGAGAAGCCCTGCCCGCTCGAGAGCGTCGAGAGAAGCTCCTTCAAGAACGTGAACGGCACGGGCGAGATCAACTATTACAAGCTCACCTTGGCGCACCTGTCCGACTTCCCGCTCGAGATGGGCGAGAAGGACGGCTATGCGCTGGTGCTCAAGCGCTCCGTCATCGTGCGCCTCGACCTGGGCTCCTCTTTCGACAATCAGGAAGAGCTCCAGGCGCAGCTCTACAAGACCATGGGACCGGTCGCGCTCAAGGGGCGGCTCGAGATCGGCTACGACCGTTGCGGCACGATCCTCGACTGGCCGCGCAGCGTGAGCGAGCTCTGCTACCTCGTGCTCACGATCCGTCCCTCGGAGCTGAACGGCGTCAAGCTCAAAGACCCGCTCGCGGGGCCCTACGACAAGCCGTAGGTGCAAGCGGAGAGTCCATTTCCCCGAGGCCGCACGGCCTCGGGGAACTTTTTTTACAAACGGCGTTACTTTGTGATACCGTGTGGGCATGATGACTCCTGAGCCCCGCGACAACGAAGCGTAGAGTAAAAGGCCGAGAAATTTGGTACGAAATAGAACCTATGAAAATACGCAATATCACGCCGAAGAAGTTTCAATGCATAGTCGGGGCCTGCCCGGCGGTTTTCAAAACTGATCGCAAAACTCTT
>CAYSDW010000024.1:3134-9680 GCA_964429925.1 uncultured Candidatus Saccharibacteria bacterium
CGAATCAGAGAAGCGGGCGCTCCCCGAGATCGGTGTCGGCAAAGACGAGATTTTGATCGAAGTGCCGCGAGGACTTGTTCCCGGTAGCGATTAGCAAAAGATAAGGCGCCGCCCGTCTTTTTGCGCAAGACCATGACAGAACGCTTCGGAGAACGATCGCCTTCGCCAGACGAACAAAAACAAGAACCTGCCGAACTTCCTAAGGAGGAAAGCGGAACCGCGCAGAAGACGGAAGGCGAGGGGATGAGCCGGCGGAAATTCCTCACGATGCTCGGCATCGGCGCCGGCATGGCCGCGGCGGGCGAACTCCTCAAGCCGAAAGAAGGAGCAGCTGCTGAAACCCAGCCGACAACGGCCTTTCAGGTCCGCGACGGGAACGCGGTTCTCGTACACTTCGACCAAAAAGGCAACGTGGAGCGATACGAGGTCATCGCGTCGGCCAGGGATATCGGTCTTCTTGGCAAAGATACGGAGACGATGCGTTCTCCCGAGGTCACGGAGGCGGCAAGAAAACTCTCGGAGCTTGGGCGCCGCTGCCGCGAGAGGGGCGACGTCGAAGCGTGCAGGTCCATTACCCTCGCAACCGTCGAGTTATCCGAAGCGGTTCGAGCCTCGCGGCAGCCCTCGCCGCGAGGCCGAAAGATGCGCTAGTCAGAAAAAATTTTAGTTTTAGTTATGTCACAAAATCCCTTTGAATCTACTCCTCGCCAGCGCCCCGAACGCGAGCCAGAGAAACAGGAGGAGCTGTTCGGGGATCAGGAAGAGGAGGCGGAAAAGAAGGAGAAGCGGTGGAGCGAGATCAAGCAGGAAGTAGACCGGGTCAAAGACCGCCTCGGCACGCCAGTCGACGAAGGGATCAAGGAGTCCGTCGTTGCGCTCAAAGCGAACGGATTCGGGACGACTGGTTCGTGCGAAGGGCACCTTGACTCGGGCCGAGGCTATCCATGGATCCTTGTGGAATCTCCGCTCGCCGAATCATTGGACAGAGACGCTCGTTATAACAAGCTGCAAGAGAAGGCCCGGCATGCTCAAAAAGAAGAGGGCGAGCCGCTTACGGCCGCAGAGCGCGATGAGGTGCGGAAGCTCGTCGAAGCCCAGATCGAGGCGAACGAGAAGGAATACGGGCGGCTAAGCAGACTCCTTGAGGAGTTCTACAAATCGTCTCGGGAACACGGCAGAAAATATCCAGCAAGGCTAGTGATCGAAAAGGGGCCATGGAACCAGAGCTGGCTTGTCCCGGAAGGCGTTCACCACATTGGTCGACGAGCCCAGCGCGAACCGGACCCGAGGAGCAGGGCGACCAAGTTCAAGGCCCTGGCCCTCTACAAGGGGGAGATGGAACGGTTCACGAAGTTCTTGAGGGGGCGGTTCTTTGGGGGATAGGGGGCGTTATCACCCCCTCCGCCGGGCGTGGAACGCTTTGTGGACCTCTTTGAGCTCGCGGTTCGTGATGTGGGTGTAGACCTGGGTCGTCGAGACGCTCGAGTGGCCGAGCATCTCCTGCACGGAACGGAGATCCGCGCCGTTCCGCAAGAGGTCGGTGGCAAAAAGGTGCCGAAGACCGTGCGGCGTGATGCGGCCCGTGATGCCGGCCGCCTTCGCGTAATGCACCACAAGACGCTGGACCGCGCGTGGAATGATGCGCCCCAAAATCCTTGGCTCTTTGCCTGGCCGCGCGACGGACAAACTCACGAAGAGCGCCTCGTCAGCGTCCTTTCGCTTCGCAAGATACTCTTTGATCGCCTTCGCGGCGCGCGGCGCGAGAAAGACCACGCGGAGCTTCCCGCCCTTGCCGCGCACCGTGAGTTCCCCGCGATCGAAATTAAGGTAACGGCCGAGCGAGCACAATTCGGAAACGCGGAGGCCTGTCGAGAAGAACGTCTCCAGGATCGCCCGGTCGCGGAGCGCGCGAAGCGTGGCGCCTTGGGGCGCCGCAAGGAGCCGCAGAAGGTCGCCCTCCTCGATGATCTCGATCTGCCGCGTCGGCACCTTGGGAAGCTCCACCTTCTCCGCCGCGAGCGCGGGCACGTCGCGTTTTGCGAGGTACTTGAGGAAGTTCCGAAGCGCGATGACGTAATAGCTCTGCGTCGATTTCTTCATATTCTGCCGCGCGAGCCACACGCGGAACTCGCGCACCGCCTCCGGCGTGATGTCTTTGGGGCCTCGCACATCCGTCTGCGATAGAAAAACCGTAAGGTAGTGCTCATAGTTCTCCCGCGTCTTCACGGAACGGTTCTTCTCTATCTCAAGGTGGTCGAGGTAGTCGCGAAGAAGCTCTTTTATCTCGGTCATATTCCGCTCTTAATTCTATCATCATCTGTCGCACAATATAGGCCTCGACACGCTTCCGGCCCTGCGAAATACGCGCCGCAGTTGCAAAAAACCGATACATCGGATAAAATCATTTTCAATGCTTACTACTCGCAAAAAGCAAAATATTATTAAAGAACATCAGGTCCATGAGACGGATACGGGCTCGAGCCCGGTGCAGATCGGCCTCCTCACCAAGCGCATCAACGAGCTTGCGGCTCACCTCAAGAAACATCCCAAGGACAACCACTCCCGCCGGGGCCTTTTGCTGATGGTGGGGAAGCGAAAGCGGCTTCTTGACTATCTCTCGAAACATAACGCGAAGAGCTACAGCAAGGTGGTCCGTGATCTGGGCTTGAAAAAATAGGACGGACAATGCCACACAGCATCCAACACAAGGACCAGCGGGTCGGGATTTTCATCGACATCCAAAACCTCTACCACTCCGCGAAGAACCTTTACGGGGCCCGCGTTAACTACCACGAACTTATCAAGGCCCTCCTCGCAGGCCGCACGCTCATCCGCGCCACCGGCTACGTGGTGAAGAGCGAGACCGCCGCAGGCGAGGCCTCTTTTTTTGAGGCCCTTGAAAAAGAGGGGATCGAGCTCCGCATGAAGGACCTGCAGGTCTACGCAGGCGGCATGAAGAAGGCGGACTGGGACGTCGGCATGGCGGTGGATGCGATCCGGATGGGCAGCGCACTGGACGTGGTCATACTCGTGACCGGCGACGGCGACTTTATCCCGCTTGTCGAGTACCTCAAGTGGGGTTTGGGAAAACAGGTGGAGGCCGCGGCGTTCGGAAGAAGCGCTTCCGGCAAGCTCAAAGAGATAGCGGACATCTTTACGAACCTCGAGGATATCCCGCGCATCACCATGCGCACCCGTGCTTCCCGCGAAGGGGCGGAGCGCGCCCGCGAGTTCCGGCGAGAACGCTTCGGTACCCGTCCGGCTCCGGAACCGAGATCGAAACCAGCCGACGAGCACGAGTAAGACAAGAACCATGGACCTCGCACGCAAAAGTTATTCGACGGAGATCGGAGGCAAGAAGCTGACCGTTGAGTTTTCGCACCTCGCCGAACAGGCAAACGCATCCGCGCTCGTGAGCTACGAAGGCACCATCGTCCTCGTAACCGCGGTCATGGGCCACAAAGACCGCGCCATCGACTACATGCCGCTCACGGTGGACTACGAAGAGAAGTTCTACGCCGTCGGCAAGATCCTGGGCAGCCGCTTTGTGCGCCGCGAAGGCCGGGCCTCCGAAGAAGCGACCCTTTCCGGCCGCATGATCGACCGCTGCATCCGCCCGCTCTTCGACCACCGCCTCCGCCGCGACATTCAGATCGTCGCCACCATCCTTTCGTACGACGAAGAACACGACCCCGACGTGGTGGGCCTCCTCGGCGCCTCGATCGTTCTTGCGGTCTCGAACATCCCCTGGAACGGCCCCGTAGGCGGCGTCCGCGTGGCGAAACTCGGCGACCGCATCGTGTTTAACCCGAAAAACAGCGAGATCGCCTCGGCGGAGTGCCGCTTCGAGGCGTTCGTCTCGGGCACGGCCGACCGCATCAACATGATCGAGCTCGGCGGCAACGAAGCGACGGAGGAGGAGGTCGTCGAAGCGCTCGGCGCGGCGCAGAAGGAGATCGCCACGCTTACCGAGTTCCAGAACAAGATCATCGCGGAGCGCGGACAACCAAAGGCGGACGTGACTCTCGTCTCCCCCGAACCCGAACTCGTGGAAATGGTGAAGGCGGCGCTTAACGGCAAGCTCGAAGAAGCCGTCTACACCAAAGAAAGAGTGGACCGGCAGAGCAAGATCGGCATCCTGAAGCGCGAGATGAAGGACCATCTTCTCCGCGCAGGCGTCGCCGAGGACGGCATCGCGGCGGCGGATGACCTCTTTGAAAAAGAGATAGACCTTCTCATCCACCGCAAGATCCTCGGGGAGGAGCGCCGCCCCGACGGAAGAAAACTCGACGAAGTAAGGGAGCTCTACGCGGAAACCGGCCTCTTCGAGCGCACGCACGGCTCGGCGCTCTTCGTCCGCGGCAACACCCAGGCACTGGCCATGACCACGCTCGACGCGCCGGGAGCGGAACAGCTCGTCGAAACAATGTCCTTCTCCGGCAAGCGGCGCTTCATGCTGCACTACAACTTCCCGCCGTACTCGGTGGGCGAGACCGGCTCGTTCCGCGGCCCCGGCCGCCGCGAGATCGGCCACGGCGCGCTCGCGGAGAGAGCCGTGCGTCCGCTCATACCGTCGAAAGAGGAGTTCCCGTACACCATCCGCGTCGTCTCCGAGATCCTCTCCTCGAACGGCTCTTCCTCGATGGCAACCGCCTGCGCGACGAGCATGTCCCTGATGCACGCAGGCGTGCCGCTCAAGAAACACGTCGCGGGCATTGCGATGGGCCTCATGACCGGCCCCGATGGGCAGTTCAAGATATTGACCGACATCCAGGGACCGGAGGACCACCACGGCGACATGGACTTCAAAGCGGCCGGCACGCGGGACGGCGTAACCGCCATCCAGATGGACGTGAAGATCGAGGGGATCACAGAGGAGATGCTCGCGCGAGGACTTGCACAGGCGAAAAAAGCGCGGCTCCACATCATCGATGCCATGGAGAAGGCGATCGCCCGCCCCAGTCCCGAGCTCTCTCCCTACGCTCCCGTCATCATGCAGATGAAGATCGACCCCGCGAAGATCGGCGGGGTTATCGGCTCGGGCGGCAAAGTGATCAACGGCATCGTTGAAGAGACCGGCGTCCTCACCATCGACATCGAAGAGGACGGAAGCGTCTTCATCACCGCCCCGAAAAAGGAAAGCGCCCTTCTCGCCATGAAGCAGATCGAATCCATCGTGCGCGAGTTCAAAGTGGGCGAGATCATCGAGGGCGAGATCATCAAGGTTCTCGACTTCGGCGCCATCGTGGACCTGGGCGGCGGCCGGGACGGCATGGTCCACGTCTCCGAGCTCAAAGAGGGTTTCGTAAAAAAAGTGGAGGACGTGGTGAAGCTGGGAGATTTCGTGCGCGCCAAGATCATCAGAGTGGAGGACGACCGGATCGGCCTCTCGATCAAGCAACTCACGAACTAAAAAATGGCCGCTTTGGGCGGCCGTTTTCGTTGTCCACAAGGATGGACAACCCTTGCGTGCTACTATAGAGGCATATGGACCAACAATTCGGCCCGAACCAGTGGCCAAATAATCCTCCCGTTCCCGGCGCGCCGAGCGGCGGCTCCAGCGTTCCTCCGCCTCCGCCTCCGCCCATCGGCATCCGCACGATGGAGTCCGACCTTTCGGCGGTAAAAGAGAGCGGCGGCACGATACCGGAACCGAAGCCGTTCACCCCGAGCGAGTTCAAACCGCAAGCACCCTCGGTTCCTCAAAAGCCCGCGGAAACAAAATTGAACGTCCCCGGCTACACCGGCCCCGAAGAAGCTATTTTTTCGCCCGGGAGCGCCCTTCCGTCGGCAGGTGTCCCGGCAACACCCGACGCAGCCGCTCCGGCAGCAGGAAGCAAGAAGTGGATGAAGCCGGCGCTCTTGGGGGGCGGCGGGCTTGTGCTCCTTGTCGGCCTTGGTCTTGTCGGCTATTTCTTCGTATTCCCTCTCATCTTTCCGGCAACTACGCCGCCCGTGCCGGTCGTTCCGCCTCCGGCCCAGCCGGCGACCACGACTCCCGGAGCGGCAACGACCACGCCTCCCGCGGTCTTCGAGCCGCACAAGTCGTTCTTCGTGATCGCCGCGGACAAGAGCGAGGCGCTTAAGGTCACCCCCGCCGACACCGCGCTTTCGCTTCGTGCAGCGCTTGACGTCTTAGGCACGGACGCCGTCGCGACCGGTACGGCAAAAGAAGCGCTGGTGAGCAAAGAGGACGGCTCTCCCGAATCGTTCGCTCGCGTGCTCGCGCTCCTCGTGCCGGAACTCCCCGAGACGACGCTTAAGAACTCCTTCCAAGACGACTTCACCCTGGCGCTCTACTTCGACGCGGCGGGCGTTTGGCCCGTTTACATCGCTCAGCTCCAGGCAGGCACGAATCTGTTGGACGCGCAAGCGGCATTCGCCGGCTTCGAGGGGTCTCCGAACCTCGCAAACCTTTATCCGACCGATCCGGGAGCGAAAGGAGCAGAGGCCTTTAAGGACGGCAACGTTGGCGGCAAGCCGACGCGGTATCTGCCGTTCGCAAAGCAGGGCGCGTCCCTGAACTACGGCTGGTTCGACAACTTC
>CAYSDW010000025.1:0-389 GCA_964429925.1 uncultured Candidatus Saccharibacteria bacterium
ACCTCTTGATCCACCTCTTCGGCGAACCCACGACCGTCGGTCCGGTTTCCTATGCTCCGAAAACCGCATCGGGCAGCTTCGAAGGGGACAACTATTCCTGCACATGGCGCCTCTCGACCGACGAACGGCAGGACAGCCAGCGAAGGGTATTTAGAGTGAACGGGGCTGACTACAACTTCTCCTCAAAAGACAATTTGTCGTACGAAAATCTGCATCGGGAGGTATACCGGGATCTTCTCCGAGGGAAGGGGGTGACTCCCGCAGAAGCTATCCCGGCCACGGCCCTGATCACCGATATTTATAAGAGCGCAGGAATTGAGTTCGATCCAATCGTATGAAACGCCTTTTGATCACGGGGGCAGGCGGTACGCCCTCCACGAACTTTGTAA